>FR890460.1:24975-33539 GCA_000433415.1 Clostridium sp. CAG:448 | reverse complement strand
CGCCGTAGTTGTGTCCCTTTGCGGCAATGGCAAGTGCTTCTTCGGTGGTTTCTTCCTTGCTCTCATTGAACAGTTTGCCGCAATCTGCACACTTATAATAAGCATTCTTACCGGGTTTCTCACAGGTAGGTTCAACCTTAGCGATCAGCTCACCGTAGTTGTGTCCACCGGAAATTGCTTCCGTGGCAGTCTGCGTTTCAAAAATTTCATTTTCAAAAGTGGCGGTGAAAGTCTTTACCCCGTCGCTTTCGCAGGTAGGAGCTGCCGTAATCTCGCTGACAACGGTTGCCGCTTCTGTTTCGACATGAGAAGCATCATTCTTGCAGACGCGCGTAGCCGTGCATGCAGTGTGATCATCTGCCCACACATAGGACGGAGCGTCCCAATCATGACCGGTCGCGGAGACTGTATCAGTTACCAGCTCATATCCGCAAGTGGTGCAGGTATACGAAGTGCCACCGTCTGCAAGACAGGTCGCATCCTTCCTGACACCCTCACCGAAATTGTGGACGGAAACCGCGTGGCTGCCTGTTACAATGGTGAAACTGGTATTCAGTCTGCCGGCATCCGTCAATCTGACAGAATCACCGACATTCTCATGCACCAGCGTAAATGCGCCATCCGCATCGGCAGTGTTCTTGGCACGGAAAGAAACCGTCATCAGAACTCCGGTCTTGCCGGAATTCTTGGTTGTCCCGTAAACAAAGTTACTCGCGTACACAATCTTGCCGTCCAAAGCCTTTACGGTCTGCTTCTCATCAAAGATTTCGCCAACCGTGTAATCAAGTTCGCCGTCTTTGTTCAAGACAGGCTCAAACAGTTGTGTATCATACTTCAGTGCAACTCTTGTAGCTGCTACTCCAGGCGTTTCCTCAACTTTGACACTGACCGTCACGACATCTCCGGGGCGAACGGCAAGAGGCTCCTTTGCAAGAGCAGTGGAGGCCGAGACCTCCACTGCCAAGCTAAAGGGAGCGTCTTCCGCGGCAACAACAAAGTTTACCGTGAATACGGTCAGAATCGCAGATAAAAGGATCATCCAAATCAATGAACGTTTAATCCGCATCTTCTTACCTCATTACGCTTCTATTGAGTTTTACTTGGATACTACTTCGTCGTAGGTGGAATCCTGGAAGATTGCACTTTCAAGCAACTCAAGGTCAAGGTAGTTGATAACACCGTCTTTGTTGATATCAGCTTCCGCGACATACTTGGGTTCCTCAGCGCCGGAATTTGCGTTGATGATGTCATTAATCAGACGAATATCGGAAATATTGAGCTTGCCGTCACCGGTCATATCGCCCAATTTCACAATATTGAATGTCTGTGCATCACCGTTTACAGCGGTGACTGCCTCACCGTCAACCGTCTCACAGATCAGGTCAGTGGGCCGGATGGTGGTGGAAAGTCTGTCACCGTTGACATATGCGGTGGGAAGTACGCGGAAGTGAATCACGGCGTAAACAATTCCCTCACCGTCAATGGTTGCAGAACCCTTGCTCATGTAAGAACCGATCTTGCAGACTCCGTCCTTAGCGTCAACGCTGGTCACTCTCGTATGATCAAATGCATTTGCACCTTCACCTGCGGTGAACGCAACGTCGTTGCCGTCGGGATCAACAAGTTCAAGAACATTGGTATCGTAAGCGAAATCAAGCTGGAGAACAGCAACCTGGAGATTGGAAGCATCAAACTTGATTTCCAAATCCACATAGCCACTGTTGACAAATGCGCCACCCTTGGGATTGGTCACATTGTAGGAGACCTTGAGACCAGTCAGCATCGGAACGGTTTCTTTTCTCAGAACCTTCTCGCAGAGCTTGCAGATGTAAACATTCTCGCCATCCTTGGTGTAGGTAGCCGGAGTGCTCAACTGAGGTGCAAAGATCTCTTCATGCTCAAGCTTCGTGTCTGCAACAGTCTCATCCTTCGTGTGTGTTTCGTCATATTCGCAAACGAAATGACGGATCATATCGCTTTCGCAGGTAGCAGCGGTCGGATCGATTTCCTTCCATGCGTGTGCATTCTCATCGATTGCGAGCTCTGTTTCATCAATCACATCGCCGCAAACCTTGGTTTCGGTCTCGCTGATATGAATAACGGTATCGCATTCCTTCCAGGACTTGCCTGCTTCCTTACAGGTCGGAGCATTGGTTTTCTCAACATAGTGATGAACATTTCTGCCGAGAACCTTTGCAGAGTTCTTGTTACAACCGGAGCAACGCTCAATGACATAGTCATAACCGGAGTTCGGGTCGGCCTCGTCAGCGCACTTGCCGGCGTAAACAGTTTCGTTGGTCAGGTCAACATGCGTAAAGGTAATCTCCTCGCCGCAGTTCGCACACTTGTTGTCGAAATTGTCAATGTTGTCAACAGTCATGACAGCTGCAACATCCTTGCAGGTCCAACCGTCGACCAGCACAATGCCGTCGGCATTCTTGTGACCAATCTTCGGGAGAACAGTCGCGTCAACAAGTTCGCCGTTCTCATCCCGCTTCAGCTCGCCGCAACGGCTGCAAGCCTTGCCGCTGACACCATCTCTAGTGCAGGTAGCTTCTTCCACCACCTTATTCTCAGTGAAATCGTGTCCCAGTGCAGCAATAAAGTGATCAATGGAGATGCCGTATTTGCCATTGCAATCCAAATCCCAAATATTGATCTCGGAAGGATCTTCCGCAAACTTGAGCACTTCTGCGCAAACCGTGCAGTAGTGATACTCAAAGCCGTAATTGACGCAGTCTGCCTCAACGATAACGGTTTCGATGGTGTGTCCGGTAGCCGGAATTTTCAGATCCTCAAGCGTGGTGGCATTTTTCAGTTCATCAAAGATCGCATTGCATCTGCTGCAGGTGTAGTGAGCCTTCAGACCGGTGCCTACGCAGGTAGGATCCGTAACGTCGTGCTCAACATAATCATGGCCCAGCGCCTCGCCGTCTTCGTATCCGCACTTCTCGCAGGTTGCGGGCTCCGTGCAGGTAGCCGGCTTAAAGGTATGCTCTGCCTTAGCAAGAACAGTGTCTGCCTCTTCGATTTCTTCGGTTGCTTTTTCATCCTTGAAGAACTTGCCGCAGTCTGCGCAAGTCCAGTAAGCAATGTTGCCCTCTGCCGTGCAGGTAGCATCATTTGCATCAACCTTTGTCAGATTGTGCGCCTTCTTTGCAACCTTGATGTCTTCGATCTCTTTTTTGTCTGCGTCAAAGAATTTGTCTTTGCAGCAGTCGTTGGAACAGGTCCAGTACTCGACATTGCCTTCTTCGGTGCATGTTGCATCCACTGCATCAAAGTGCGTCAGATTATGACCGGTTGCAGGAATGTCTTCCTCTCCTACATATCCGCAGATCTCGCATTCATGCGTTCTGAGACCGGCTTCTGTGCAGGTTGCGCCCTTCACAATCGTCCACTCGCCAAAGGTGTGGGGAAGCTTTTCGTTCTCATCACCGATGAGCGCGAACAATTCTCCGCAATCTGCGCAAACGCAACTGTATGCAGGCGCTTCGGCGCAGGTTGCCTCTCTGAGGACATTCTTAATGATAATCTTACCTTCCCCATCCCTTGCAGGGGTATGATTGCGGGGATCTTTTGCAGTCACGCGGTATGCCTGGTCACCATCACTGGCAGTGCCTTCGGCTTCGCATCTTGCACACTTACGATATTCGGAGCCTTCCGCAGCGCAGGTTGCCTTCACGCCGGTAAGCCACTCACCCGCCCAATCATGACCGAGCGCAGCGATCTCCTCGTTCTTTGTTCCGTTGCAACCTTCCACTGTGCACTTAAAGACTTTCGTGCCGACAGTGGTGCAGGTCGGTTCAACAGTCACTTCACCGTCATCCCACTTGTGTCCGGTTGCAGGAATTGCATTGGTCTGCTCAAGTTCGCATCTTGTGCAGATCTGTTCTGCTTCGCCTTCTTCGGTGCAGGTCGGTGCTTTAATCTCTTTGACGGTCTTCCAGTCGTGACCAAGTGCCGGAACAATCACTGCAGAGCACACGGTGCAGATCTGAGCGTCGGTGCAGGTTGCCTCAGCGCCCGCCGTATGACCGGAAGCAGCAATCTCTTCCTTCTTGTGGCATCTGGTGCACTCCCGCTCACCCTTGGTAATGCAGGTAGGCTCCGTGGTGACGTTCCACTCGTGGTTGTCATTCTTCGGCGGATATGTACGAATATCCTTCTTATCGCAGAGTTTGCAGTAAGAAAGACTTTCGCCTTCCGTTGTACAGGTAGCTTCACGGATGACGACCTCAGTCACCAAAACGTGAGCGTTGGGATCAACCGGCGTAATGTCATAGCGATCGCCCTTATCGTAATCGCAACGGGAGCATCCGGTATAGGTGTAACCTTCGGTTTTACAGGTAGCGTAAACAGGAACCGCAATCTCGTCATGACCCAGTGCCTTGACAGTCTCGGTCCTGGTTGCAACAGTTCCGACTGCGGCGCTACAGGTCGTACAGGTGTACAGAACCGAGCCGTCCTCCGTGCAGGTTGCTTCCTTTGTCACAACACCCTCGTCCCACTTATGGCTGAGCTGCGGATCCACAATTTTTTCCACATAGTCGCAACGCTCACAATGCCAGCTTCCTTCTTTCGTACCGGCATACTGGCAGGTAGCAGGAACAGCAGGATCAAACACCTTCTTGTGTCCGAGAGGTTTTTTCATTTCCGATTTTTCCCGATAGCCGCAGGTACGGCAGAACTTCAACGTATAGCCATACTGCGTGCAGGTCGGTTCATAAACGGTTTCAGCAAAATCATGTCCGTCAATTTCCGGGATAATTTCTTCCTTGGTTGCATCGCATCCATCGGCAGTGCACTTGAATACCTTCTTACCCGATGTGGTGCAGGTAGCCGGCACAGTCACCGTGCCTTCATCCCAGGTGTGGGGAATCATCTCCACTTCTTCCTGCTCAACCAAAATCGTTTCGCAGACAGAGCACTTTTCGCCGGCGGTCAGACCGGTGCTGTGGCAGGTCGGCGCAACCGCAGGAATTTCCACGGGGGTGTGCTCCAGCATGGGAAGCTCTTCCGGCTTGACAGTGTATTCACCGCAAACCTTGCACTTCTTGCCTGCCGTCCAACCAACGGAGGTGCAGGTCGCTGCAACCGCGGGCACGATTTCCTCTTCGCCGTGTTCTGCTTCCGGCTCAATGACTACGTCATAAGAAGCGTCGCAGTTCTTGCACTTATACGGCATCTTGCCCGGTTTGCAGTTTGTCGGGAGAACCGCGTTGGCTCTGTCCGCTTCAAACTCATGTCCTGTGGCAAGAATCACTTCTGTGTAACCGCACTTCTCGCAGACCTTGGATCCGTTGGTTGTGCAGGTTGCATCCGTAATCACAAAGCTGTGTCCGTCGCCCGCAGGGATTTCCTCAACCTTTTCGCAAACGGTGCATTTTCTCTCACCGGCAGTTGTGCAGGTCGCAGGGGTAATGATCTCCCAAACGTGATCGCCGTTTTCGCCTTCTTTCCGCGAGTCCGGCTTCACCGCGCCGCAGTTTTTGCACTGCTCTTCGGTGATCTGCTTCTGCTGGCAGTTTGCCGCTTCGACAACCACAACCTCATACTCATGTTCCTTCAAGGGCTTGAAGTCGCTCAGGTAATACTCGCCGCAATCCAGGCAGTGGTAGCGGGTATAACCAAACGCAGTACAGGTCGACTCGACAGCCTCTCCATCCTGCTCGTGGTGCTCGTGTGCACACGCAGTCTGTTCATGATCGTGTCCGTCATCAACTTCTGCTGTTTCGGCGAATGCCGGCACAAAAGTTGCTGCAACCATGATCACAGCCATGAGCAGGGTAAGAATTCTTCTCGAAATCTTTTTCATGATTTTCTGATTCCTCCTCATTTCGTTTTGCCTGCAAAACGCAGGCGCTTTGGTTTGAAATTTCTACTCATGAAGATTATACATCCCTTTCTTTTTTTGTCAAGGTGGTTTCTTGATTTTTGGTTCAGTTTCTACGATTCTATAAATTAAGACAATTGGCGTTCTGATTTTTTGTATATTTTGCACATTCCTGAATTTTTAATCTCAACCTCGACAGAGAGAGGTAGCATTTCAACCCGACACAAAATCGACAGAAAAATTAATTTCCTTCATTTTTATATGGTGCTTCTGTTCATTATTCGATTGCTTTTCCACCATTGGTTTCGAAAGAAGATATTTCCCTTCCAATTCTTCGTATCATTGCAAACGGATAATTAAATATGCAATTATACGTTTCGCGGAAGAAATTTGCAGATTTTTCGGCAGCTGTTCTTTGCCTGACGGTACAATCTCCGAGCAATCCCTAACAAAATCACCTAATGATACGAACGATAAGTTTTTCTTTGTTTCCTTATCTGCCGTTTTTTCGACTGTCGTTCTATCTGTTCTCTCATCCGTACCCGAGAAATGCACTTTACCCCTACAGATCTTACTTAGATCCAACCGGTTACAGTTCATCAGTCTATTTCACAAAAAAGCTTGACATTCCGGCGGTACAATGCTATAATAATGCCGATTTGACAAAGGGAGTTGAAAGCGAAACCATGAAAAAAATAGAACAGTCTTTACACATTCATTTTGCGTTTGCGTTGGCGTGGTCCATTCTGATGGTTCTGGGCATTCCCATGATCATATGCGGCGCGGCAAAGCCTGCGTGGCTGCCGCTTCCCACACTGTTTTTTGTGCTCGGGATCGCCTTTTCGGGCGGCGGATTTTACGGCGTCCCGATTCTGTGGGTCACATACGGCGCAAAACGGGAGCTCCATGCTTTGGTTTACGCGGTCGAAGTTTTGGGTCTGCGGGATGTCGCGGCACTTTCTTCCCATCTGCGCAAGCCCGCGGAAGAGGTGCGCACCAAACTGGACACCTGTCTTTCCAAAGGATACTTCCCCTGCCTTTACCGCGACGGCGACCGGTTGGTCGAGCCGGCGCAAAAACAGAACCCCGCAGATGAAATCCACGATGTCGTCTGTCCCTGCTGCAGCGCGCGCTTTACCTACCGCGGCACGCGGGGCGTTTGCCCCTATTGCGGCGTCCCATACAACGCAGAACAAAAATAACCATCAAAACGCCATGTCGCCTGTGACCGGTCGTTCTTCTGTCGCAGTCAAAGTTTTTCCGAAAAGGAGTTTACAGCCATGTCCGATCCGAAAAAATACCGCATTCCGGTGATTCTCCCGGAAAATCCCGTCACCGTCCTCACCGAATCAGCTGCACTTCTGTCCGCCAAGCTGGCGCTGACAGAAAAGATCAATCTCCCCTCCATCACGCTCGGCAAAACCGACGGCGAGCCGCAGGAAGTCACATCCATGCGTGCAACCCTTACCAATGACGGCTATCTGCTGTACCGCGACAAAAAAAGCCTGTACATCTCCGGCAAGACCGACCGCGGGACGCGGCAGGGCGTGATCTGTTTTCTGACGGATTATCTCGGCTGTCGCTTTTTTGCCAAGGACTGCGAGGTTATGCTGCCCGATGCCGCCCGGGAAATTCCGGAATTCCTCCGTTTTACTTATAACCCGACCTTTGATTTCCGCTGTTCCTTCTACAAACTCGCGCTGGCAGATCCGGAATATGACAAGCTTCACAAACTCAATCCCATCCGGTACGCGCGCGGCATGCGGGTACATACGTTCTACGATCTCGCCGAAATGCCCGGCACACGGGAGGAAAACATCGGCGTACAGCCCTGCCTGTGTGACGAAAATGTCTATCGGACGGTTCTCGGCAATGTGCGCAAATGGCTGCTGGAAGAACCGGACGCAACCGTCATCTCGGTTTCGCAGAACGACTCCTACGAGCATCAGTTGGGTTGCCACTGCGAGAAGTGCGCGGCGCTGAACGCCAGGTACGGCACGGAGGGCGGCGCGCTGTTCGCCTTTGTCAACCGGATTGCCCGCGAGATCAAGCCGGAATTCCCCAATGTTCTGATCGAAACGCTGGCTTACCGCTACTCGGTCACGCCCCCGCAGGGAATGACATTTGAAGATAACGTATTGGTACAGCTCTGCGTCATGGACGCCTGCTACAATCATCGGATCGACGATCAGACCTGTCCGCAGAACTATCGCTTTGCCGAATTCTTTGAGAACTGGGCAAAGGTTTGCAGTCACCTCTCCGTTTGGGACTACCATGTGGATTTTGCCTTCTACCAGACCATTTTTCCCAATTACTCCATTCTTTACGACCATATCACCTATTACGCCGCGCACAACGTGGTCAGCGTCTTCAACGAGGGGAATTTCAACTCCTTCTGCGGACAGTTTGAGGAGTTGCGCTCCTATATCTGCTCCGAGCTGATGTGGAATCCGCACATGAACCGGGAGGCGTACACGGCAATGATCGATGAATTCTGCCGCTGTTTCTACGGAGACGGATGGGCGTACATACGCACCTTTATGGAGCAGACGGAATCGATTGCCAAAGGGGACGGCAAACGGCACTTCAGCCTTTACGCAAGCCCGGACAGCATTCTTCCCTACGATGCGGAACAATGCGACGATCTGCTTGCGCTCTTTGAAAAGGCGCTTGCCGCCGCGCAGACACCGGCGCAAAAAAAGCATGTCCGCAAGGCAAGCATCCAGGC
>FR890460.1:11542-24932 GCA_000433415.1 Clostridium sp. CAG:448 | reverse complement strand
GCCACGACTCCGCCCCAAACGAGCGGCTGTACCGGCTGATGAAAGAGGCGGACATCGAGCGCATTACGGAAGGCGCGCCGCTTCGTGAAATCACCGACTTCGCCGCGTCGGTCAGAAGCTGGTAATCAAAAGCCGATAAAGCGAAAAACGTTCCGCATACCGTTCGGGTACAGCGGGACGTTTTTCTTTTGTCCGGGCGCAGATACCCGTGGATGTGCGACACGTGACCCGGATGAACGGCAAAAAAGAGCACATACTATCAAGGAAAAATGCAATACGGGACTTTACAGGCGTGTCGGATTGTGGTATAATAGAAGGAAAGGACGGTGAGGAAATGGAAAAACTGTTTGCATCTGCAGAACGCACGGTTGCTCTGCTACGGGAGCGGAAGCTGACCCTTTCCACCGCGGAATCCTGCACGGGCGGGCTGATCGGTAAAACACTGACCGATGTCCCCGGCGCCTCGGAGGTATTCTTCGGCGGTTGCATTACCTACACCAACGAAATCAAGCAGAAACTGCTCGGCGTCCTGCCGCAGACCCTGGAAGAACATACCGCAGTCAGCCGCGAGGTTGCCGCACAGATGTGCGCCGGCGCAAAACGCGCGCTCGGCACCGATATCGGTGTCTCCGCAACCGGCTATGCAGGTCCCGGCGGAGGGACGGACAAGCACCCCGTCGGCACGGTCTTTGTGGGGATTGCTCTGCCCGACCGTACAGAGGTGCGTGAACTCCACTTCCCTGACTGTACGCGCGCGCAGGTCCGCACGGAAACCGTGTACACACTGCTGACGTGGCTGTGCAGTCTGCTGACGGAACAAGCAAATTAAGCCCCTAAGATTGCACCATCGGAATGGTGCGGAAAAACCTTAAATCCATTGAAAGGATTCATCATTATGTCATCAAAATTCAGAAAAATCGGTATACTCTCCTCCGGCGGTGATGCGCCGGGTATGAATGCGGCGATCCGCGCCGTAACAAGACGTGCACTGGAAGAAGGCATTGAGGTCGTCGGCATCCTGGAAGGCTACACCGGATTGATTGAAGACAAAACCGTTGCGCTGACCACCGAAAGCGTTTCCAATATCGTCACGCACGGCGGCACCATTCTGTACTCCTCCCGCTGCCCCGAGTTCAAGACCGAAGAGGGTATGGCAAAAGCCATCAAAACCTGCGAAAAACATCAGATCGACGCCATTATCGCCATCGGCGGTGACGGTACCTTCCGTGGTGCAACCGATCTGACCAACCACGGCATTCCTTCCATCGGATTGCCCGGCACCATCGACAACGATATTACCGCAACAGAACTCACCATCGGCTATGATACGGCAGTCAACACCCTACTGGAGATGATCGACTATCTGCGCGACACCTGTGAATCCCATGCGCGCTGCAATGTGGTCGAGGTCATGGGCAACGGTTGCGGCATGATCGCCCTGTACGCCGGTATCGCAACCGGAGCCGTTACCATCGCAATTCCGGAAATCAAGTTCGATGAGGACGTAGCTATTGCCAAAATCGAGGCGACCAGAGCAGCAGGCAAACGAGGTATTATCGCGGTCTTCAGCGAAGGACTTCCCTCCCCCAACGAACAGAAGTACAGCGAGTATTTCGCGGACCGCGTTGCCAAAGAGACCGGGATCGATACGCGCTTTGCCCGTTGCGGGCATATCATCCGCGGCGGTTCCCCCACTCTGCGTGACCGTATGACCGCAACCCAAATGGGCGTGGAAGCCGTGGAGCTCCTCCTCGCCGGCAAGAGCAATCTGGTCGTTTGCATCAACGAAAACCGGATCAACTCCTGCGATATCCACTTCGCCCTCATCCTTGACCGGATGTATAAAAACAAACTCAAGCCCGGTGACCTGGACGCCTTCACAACCTATCAGGTCGCCGAAATGAAAGCCCGTTGCGAATACCGCCACAAAAAAATCGAACGCCTCTATCAAATGGCTCACGAGGTCTGCCACTGATCCCGCTTCGTACTTACTACGGGAAAGGCGCGATTTCTGGGGCTTTCTTGAAAGAAAGCATCGGCAAAGAACTTCAAACAGGGTGGGCAGCATGCCGTGTACTGCGAAACAATTCGCACAGTACGCATAAGGCATGCTGCCCACCCTGTTTGAAAGCTTTTTGCGGAGCTTTTTCTCGAAAAAGCGACAATCCGCGTCCCCTCCCGTGGCAAGCACCAAACATGGCGTCAGCGGTCTTCGCGGAAATAGGATTGGCCAAGGCTGGCGGGGGGTTGATTTTCTTTTTTATTTCTGATACTGGTAATGATGAGGACAACGATGGTCACGATATAGGGGAGCATTTTCAGAAGGGGTTTGGACGACATGGAAAGGTTGATCCACTCAATATTGGCAACATAGGAGCTACAATTGAAGAGTGCGCCGAAGATGACGGAGCCAACGATGGTCATATACGGCTTCCAAAGGGCGAAAATGACCAACGCGATTGCGAGCCAACCGAATGCTTCAATGCTTTTGTATGCTTCATTGGAGCCCATATAGTCCATAATGTAGTAAAGGCCGCCCAAACCGGCAATACCGGAACCAATGCAGGTTGCAAGGTACTTGTAGAGCGAAACATTGATGCCCGCCGCATCCGCAGTAGCCGGATTTTCGCCGACTGCACGCAGATTCAGTCCCGACTTGGTTTTGAAGAGGTAGATCGAAGCCAAAACGGCAATGACGATGGCAAGGAAGAACATCACGCCGACCTTGTTGAGCGCATCGGTCCTGCCACCGAACGGAAAACGGAAATACTTGAGAGGCGTGTTCAGATAGACCACAGGGTCCAGATTGAACATCAGGTACTTGGAAAGGCCACTGCCAAGTGTAGTCAGCGCAAGACCCGTAACGTTCTGATTGGCATGGAGCGTAACGGTCAAAAAGCAGTAAATTGCCCCCATCAGCGCGGCAGAGAGGAACGAGAAAAGAATTGCCAAAATCACCATCAGTGCCGGCGGCATGGAGCTTTTTCCGACCAGACTGAGGAAAAGGCATCCGCCTGCGCCGCCCATACACATGATTCCGGGGATTCCGAGGTTCAGATGACCGGATTTTTCGGTCAGGATTTCGCCCGTCGAACCAAAGATGAAGATCGCGCCAAAGGCGAGCGAGTCAACCAGAAAATTCAAAAACGTCGGCATTATTTACCCTCCTTCTTTTCCGTGCGGACAATACGGTAATTGATGAAGAATTCAGACCCGATAATGAAAAGCAGGATGACGCCCACCACCACGTTGGGGAAGTCGCCGCTGATGTCAAACACCTGGGAAATCTGACTTGCGCCTTGTTGCAAAAAGATCACAAGCGCCGCCGTAATGACCATAAACAGAGGATTGAAGTGGGCAAGCCATGAAACGATGATCGCGGTAAAGCCCTGCCCGCCAACCGAATCGGGCGTAACCGTCTGGTCAAGCCCCGCAGCGATCATATAGCCTGCAAGCCCGCAAAGGGCACCGGAAATGATCATGGTGCGGATCACGACCTTTTTCACATTGATGCCGACATATCTTGCCGTGTTCTCACTGCCGCCCACGACGGAGATCTCGTAGCCGTGCTTGCCGTTGTAAAGATAGACATACAGCGCCGCGGTCATGACCACCGCAATAATCAGAATCGGCAGATAGGTGTTGCCGATCTTGGGGGCAGTCACCATCGGAAGGGCACCATACTTGAGTTTACCGAGCGAACTGGAGCCGCTCGGAACCCATTTGAGCAGGCAATACGATACAAGAAATGTCGCCACATAGTTCATCATCAGCGTAAAGAGCGTTTCATTGGTGTTCCACTTTGCCTTAAACAGTGCGGGAATAAACGCCCACACGGCACCTGCAAGCAATGCGGCAAGGAACATCAGAATCAAAAGCTGCCACTCCGGGATCTTCCCGCCCAGATAGAAGGCAACGGCGATGGAAGCCAGCACGCCGACCAGCGTCTGCCCCTCTGCACCGATGTTCCAGAACTTCATCCGGAACGCAGGCGTAACGGCAAGAGCAATGCAAAGCAGAACCGAAGTGTCCTTCAGAAACTTGAAAATTTTACGCGGGGTCGAAAACGAACCCTTGATAAAGCTCCAATAGAAATCCTTCACAGATGCGGGATTCTCTCTGACCGATTTGATCAGCAAAAAGGCAAACCAACAAAAAGGAAACAACCCCGAAAAAACCCTTCCCCGCGGAAAAAGCCGCAACGCGGATCAGCCAAGCCTGCCAGACGGGCATCGAGGCACGCCGTGCAACATGGAACAGCGGCTCTCTGGCTTTGGCCTTTTTCTTATTCTCCGCTCCGTTCGTCATTTTGCGTCACTCCCCTTCCCATTTTCGGTCTTTGTCATCAGCAGTCCGATCTCCTCTTTGTTTGCGGTTCTGCCGTCAACCACGCCGGTAATTCTGCCCGAGTTGACCACAACGATCCGGTCGCAAAGTGCCATCAGAACATCCAGATCCTCTCCCACAAAAATCACCGCGGTGCCGTTTTCCTTCTGCTTGTTCAGCAGGTTGTAAATCAGGTAGGAAGAATTGATGTCAAGTCCTCTGACCGGATATGCCGCCATCAGCACCTTGGGCGCCGCCGCAATCTCACGGCCGACGAGCACCTTCTGAACGTTACCGCCGGACAACCGACGCACGGGCGTATGCACGTTGGGCGTGACCACCTCAAGCTCCTTGACAATGCGATCGGCAAGATCCTCCGGCTTTTTGCGGTTGACCAGCGGTGAATGCCCCTTTCTGTAGCTGCGGAGCATCATATTGTCAACCAAATCCATGTTGCCGACCAGGCCCATGCCGAGTCGGTCCTCCGGCACAAAGGAAAGGCGCACGCCCAGCTCCCGGATCTGGAGCGGCGTTTTGTCGCGCAGGTTCATGATCTCATCCTCATTGAAAAGAACCCTGCCTTCGTTGACCTCGTGCCGGATCTGCCCTGCGCTCATGCCTGAGAAATCCACCGGCTTGCCTTCAGGCGTATGGAATTTCCCTTCCTTTGCCATTGCCACCACCTCGCGGTAGGTTTTGTGGTAAAAGGTCACGGGAAGATTTTTCTTGGGTCTGTGGAATATCACCTCACCGGTGCTCTTGGGCAAAAGCCCCGCGATTGCCTCAAGGATCTCCTTCTGTCCGCTTCCGGCAATTCCAGCAATCCCTAAGATTTCTCCCGACCGGGCAGTGAAGGAAACGTGATCCACAACATGAACGTGATCGGCACTCCAGATGTCCAGGTCCTTGATCACAAGCCTGTCCGCGGGATTCACGACATCCCCGCGGTCGATATTGAGCTCAACGCGCGCGCCGACCATCATCTCGGTCAACTGGGACTCGCTGGTGTTGGCAGTCTCAACGGTTGCAACACATTCTCCCTTGCGCAGAATGGTAACACGATCCGAAATTTCAAGCACCTCGTTGAGCTTGTGCGTAATAATCAGGATGCTCTTTCCGTCCTCCCGCATTTTCCGGATGACGGTGAACAGCTTGCGGATTTCCTGCGGCGTCAGAACGGCAGTCGGCTCGTCCAAGATCAGAATATCCGCCCCTCTGTAAAGCACCTTCAGGATTTCGACCGTCTGCTTTTCGGAGACGGACATGTTGTATATCTTTTTTTCAGGGTCTATATGGAATCCGTATTTTTCGGCAATTGCCCGAACACGGTTGTTTACATCTTTAATATTGTATTTCTGCCCGTCTTTATAACCGAGAATGATATTCTCGGCGGCGGTAAATATATCTACCAGCTTGAAGTGCTGGTGAACCATTCCGATTTTGTAATTGTACGCGTCCTGGGGGGATCTGATTACGATCTCTTCACCGTTCGCGTAAATCTTGCCCGCGTCGGGAAAATAAATTCCAGCAAGCATATTCATCAGCGTCGTCTTTCCGCAGCCGTTCTCACCGAGCACGGAAAGGATTTCGCCCTTGTAAACTGTCAAATCAATGTTTTTGTTTGCCGCTATTGAACCGAAGGTTTTGGAAATGCCTCTCATTTCCACCGCAATCTGTTTTCCCATGGGTGTTCCTCCGTTATTTTAATAAAAGCGGATTGGACGGGGTAAAAAGCTGCCCCGCCCATCCGAATTAGAGGTCAAATAATATCAGTATTTTGCGTTAAGCAATGTAATGCCGTCGATCTGCACATCAAAGTACGGTGCGCTTCTCTTTTCGGACTCATGGAAATAACCGTTCTCAACCACTTCGGTGTCGCCCTTGAATTCCGCATCGGTATCAACATCAGCCATATAGGAAGTCAGGTGACCGTCGGCATCGACCTTTGCGTTGCCGTTCTTTCCGTCGCCAACCGTTACGGTGAACTTGGTAACATCGAACACATGGAGCTTGTTCTCGGTTGCGCAGAGCTGCGCCTTCACCTCGGCAAGCTTTTCAGCAGTGCCTGCGGCAGGAGCGATTCCGCCGATCTCGGTGAGAACCACAGCGTCATCCGCAATGGTGCCTACGAAATCCTTTGCAATGGGCTTTCCGTCCGCAACGGCGTTGCAGATATAACGGAAGTAGGTACCCCAGTTGATTCTGGAGGAAACGATAAAGGTTTTGGGGCAAGCCTTTTCGGTCGAACCGTTGTAGGAAACGTTCGGGATGCCGGCGCTTTCGCAAGCGGCAGGAGCACCCATGGAGTCAGCGTGCTGGGAAATCAGGTCGCAGCCGGCAGCGATGAGCGCCTCTGCGGCATTCTTCTCTTCGGTCTCGTTATACCAGGAGCCGGTGAACATAACCTTCATGACAACGTCCTCGCAGACAGACTTTGCACCGAGGTAGAAGGAGGTATAACCGGAAATTACTTCCGCGTAGGTGTATGCACCGACATAACCCATGGTCGGAACCTCACCCTTGAGCTTGCCTTCTTTTTTGAGCTCGTTGAGCTTCATGCCTGCGGCAACGCCTGCCAGGTATCTGCCCTCATAAATGCTTGCAAAAGCATTGTGGAAGTTGTCCTGGTTCTCTGTGTGAGCGGTCGTACCGGTTGCATGGCAGAACTGAACATCCGGGAATTCTTTTGCAACCGTAAGCAGGAAGGACTCATGTCCGAAGGAGTCTGCGAAAATCACGTTGCAGCCCTCGTCAACCAGGTCGCGTGCAGCCTCTGCGCACTTCTCGGATTCGGGAATGTTTCTCTTGAGAATGATCTGGTCATCCGTCATGCCAAGTGCCTTTTTTGCTTCCTCAACACCGTTGATGAAGTTCAGGTCGTAGGTGGAGTTTTCGTCGTGCAGAAGGATGACGCCGAGCTTTACCTTAGAAATGTTTGCGGAAACCTCGTCGGCTTTTGTGCCGTTTTCGGTGCCGTTATCTGTGCCGGTTGTTTCGCCATTGCTTGCAGCGGTCGTGCTCTCTTCATCTCCGTTAGAGCAGGATGCGAAGCTGACGCAAACAGAAAATGCCATCACAATCACAAGTGCAAGGGCAAGTACCTTTTTGAACATGTTAATGTCCTCCAGTTTTTTGTATTTTTACCCGGGATACCCCGTCAGTAACAAATGAAAAAGCAACCCGTGCGACAATACGGATTGCCAAGCGGTCCCGCATTCAAAAAACGAAAGGGGACGAAAAGCAATACCAATAGTCGCACATCCGGCCGTGCGGTAGAGACACCCGAACCATCTGCATCGGGCATATATTGGCTCAATTTTTATGTATGATCAGGCAGGAATGTGATGCCGTCCTCCGCGCTCATAGACGCGATACGCGCCAGCGACTCCACGCGGATTCCGCGGCTGCGGATCATGTCTCCGCCCTCCTGATACGCCTTCTCGATCACGACACCGCAACCGACCAGCGTTGCGCCCGCACTCTGCACCAGGCAGGTCAGCGCATTCAGCGCATTTCCCTTTGCCAGGAAATCGTCAATCACCAGCACACGGTCCTCCGGTGAAAGATAGCGCTTGGAAACCAGCACATCATAGGTTCTCCCGTGCGTGTAGGAATCCACCGTGGTGGCGTAAACGTCATTGCCGAGGTTGGAGGTAGTCGATTTCTTTGCGAACACAACCGGCACACCGAAGTACTGTGCGGTCAGGCAGGCAATGCCGATGCCGGATGCTTCAATGGTCAGAATCTTGGTGACCCCGCATCCTTCAAACCGCCGGAAAAATTCCTTTCCCAGCTGACAGACAAACTGCACGTCAATCTGGTGATTGATAAAGCTGTCAACCTTGAGCACATCGCCCGGCAGAATTCTGCCATCCGCAACGATACGGTCTTCCAACAGTTTCATAGGGGCAAGCCTCCTCGGTTTTATTTCGTCTGCCACAGGCATCTGACACGAATAGTCTAACACATTTAGGCGAGGATTGCAATAGGCGTTTATCACAAGATATTCAATATCCGCCCGCAACTTTTCAGAAATTATCCATAATCCGACGAAAAACTCCTGCTTTTTAGGTGTTATACACAAAGTAAAAAGGAGATTTTTGTCAGAATCGCACAGTCGACAAGCCTCTCCCTTTTTGCCGTTCACATTCCCGTCACCCAGGGTTTTGCTTCCCGTTTTCTCCAGCGTTTTCCTTTTTCTTGCGGAACACAAACAGCTTACTGAATATATAATTTCCGATCACAACCAGCACTGCGGCAACAAACTTTGCCGCCAGTTCATCCACATTCCACTCTCTGCCCAGCAAAGCAACCGCCGTCAGCGACGGGAACAGCGCCACCATCGCCAGCGTCCCCAGATAAGTCACCAGGTAATCCAATCCGAACGTCAGCACACGTCCGCCCGCAAAGGTACAGAGCTGACGGAACAGCGGCACATTCTTCTCCGCCTCGGTAAAAACCCACGCACGATTGGTAAAAAAAGCGAACAGAACGGCACAAACCCAGGAAATCACCTGCGAAACGGTATAGCCTGCCAGATACATGCCGCTTGTGGTCTGATCCTCCGGCACCGAAAAAGCGGTTTTCCAGAGGCGGAACAGCCCGAAATACACAATCCAACTGACCAACGTCGTCAGCACACCGAAAACAAGGTACATCAAAACCTCCCGGTGCTTCCGGAAAAACGCCTTCATCCTCTCTTTTCCTTCTTTCTCCCGTACTTATCCCGCGGCATTATTTCACAATCTGATAGGTCGTACCTTCCTTGGAATCCACCAGTGTCACGCCCCGGTCGGCAAGGTACTGGCGGATCCGGTCAGCCTCCGCAAAATCCTTCGCCTTCTTGGCGGCGGCGCGGCGGTCGATCAGCTCCAGAATTTCCGCAACAAACGGATCCTTCGCCGCTTCCGCCCGTGCGGCTGCCTCCGCTTCGGCACGCTTTTTCGCCTCCTCGGCAGCACGACGGTTGCGCTCGTCCGCGGCGGCAAGCAGATTCAGACACAGTACCCGGTCAAAATCCGCAATCGCCGCCCGTTTGGTGGCGTCGTTGGTTCCGGCTTTGAGCACATCGTACACCGCTGTCAGGGCAAGTGCCGTGTTCAGGTCATTGTCCAGCGCCTTGCAAAATCCTGCGCGCAACGTTTCCAGTGCGGCATTATCCACTTCACCTTCTGTCCCCAGGGCGGCAATGCGCGCAATCAGCTTATCGTAGGCAACCGCAGCGTTATCCAGGTTCTCATAGGTAAACACCAATGTCTTGCGGTAATGCGATTGCAGGCAGAACATCCGGTAAACCATGGGGTCATATCCTTTGGACTCCAAAAGCGAAACGGTCAGGAATTCTCCCGACGATTTGGACATTTTTCCGCTGTCCGTATTCAGATGCAGCACATGGAACCAATAATTGCACCATTTATGTCCGAGATAAGCCTCGCTCTGTGCAATTTCATTGGTATGGTGCGGGAAAGCATTGTCAATGCCGCCGCAATGAATATCCAGGCGTTCACCCAGGTACTTCATGCTGATGCAGGAGCATTCAATATGCCAACCGGGATAGCCGACGCCCCACGGCGAGTCCCACTTCAATTCCTGATCCTCAAACTTGGATTTGGTAAACCACAGTGCGAAATCCGCCTTGTTGCGCTTGTTGTCGTCCGCCTCCACGCCCTCCCGGACGCCGACGGCGAGATCCTCCTCGGAAAAATCATGGAACACATGGTACTTTTCCGGCTTGGAGGTGTCAAAATAAACATTTCCGCCGGCGACATACGCATATCCCTTTTCCAGCAGGACGGAAATCACCCGGATATAGTCGTCAATGCACCCGGTTGCAGGCTGAACCACATCAGGGCGGCGGATATTCAGCTTCCGGCAGTCCTCGAAAAAGGCGTCGGTGTAATACTTGGCGATCTCCATGACCGTCTTATGTTCCCTGCGCGCGCCTTTCAGCATTTTATCTTCACCCGTATCGGCATCGCTGGTCAGGTGTCCGACGTCGGTGATATTCATCACCCGCTTGACCTCATATCCGGAGTAGCGCAGATACCGATCCAAAATGTCCTCCATGATATAGGTGCGCAGATTTCCGATGTGCGCATAGTGGTACACGGTGGGTCCGCAGGTATACATACTGATTTTTCCCGGTTCGTTCGGGATCAGTTCTTCCCTCTGGTGTGAAAGTGTGTTATACAGAATCATGGTCTTTCCCCTCCGTTATTTTTCAAATGCGGCGCACAAACGCCGTGCCGCGCGAATGGCTTCTCTTGCGTGCTCCTGACGCAGTTCACTGTCGGCAGGCAGATCGGAGCCCTTCAGTTCCAGGTTCAGCGGTCCGCTGTAACCGGTATCGCGCAGAGCGCACATGGCGCGCTCCCAATCAATCTGCCCGGTATACGGAATGGCGTGCGCATCACGCTTGCCGTCATTGTCATGAATGTGAACCATATCCACACAACCGTGCAGCTCCGCAAGCTGACAGGGGTTGTCCAGTCCCGTCAGATGTGCATGTCCGAAATCCCAACAGATTCCGCAGCCCAGCTTCTCCGAAAGGCGGCGGAGCTGCGCCGCGGTACTGCCGAACAGGTGATCCGTCTCGCTCTCCCGGGTGTTTGCCATATTCTCAATCAGCGGTTTGATACCGCGCGCACGGGCATACGAAACAATCGGCCCCAGGAATTGCTCATTCTCGGCAATCCATGCCGCTTCCCCCGCCGGTGTCAGCGCACGCGCATGGCGCACAATCGGATGCATGACGCAAACGGGAATCCCCATCAGCTTCGCTCCGCGCACTCCCAGGCGCAACGCCTGCGCAAAGGTCGCCATTGCCTGTCCGTCATCCGGGTTCGGCATAGCAAAGGGCAGATGGCAGGTCGGCAGAGACAGCCCGCGTGCCCTTGCGCGCGATGCCATTGCATACAAAACGCTTTCCCACGCGTCTTCCAGGCACCCGATTTCTTCCAGGGACACATCCAGCCCCGTAAACCCGGCATCCGCCAGGAAATCCACGCACGCCGTTCCCGAATATTTTCCCCCGGGATAAGCGCCGTGATACCGCGTCGCTACCGTAATCTCCATCTTCTCCCCCTTTTCGGCATTCTGCGGACATTATAGCACACACCGCCGCTTTTGTCAATCGCTTTCCCCGAAAAAGCCCGCTTCCGGGGCGTAAAACCGCGGATTTTTATAAAAAAACCGCAAAAAATCATCCGGGATTACCCCGTATACGCCGGCGCCCTTCTCCGCCGTTCCGCACGCCTGTCGCACACAACCGCCGGAAAAAGCGACATAATAAGGGTGTTTTTTCTCTGTCCGGAAGATCAAAACGCCGTTTTTTTGTAAAACCCCTTGCGTCGGAGACCGTTTTCGTATATAATAAAGGGGAACATTCGGAAGGAGGCAAAAATATGAAAACAATTCTCTGCAACCGTGTTTACGACACGGAAACGGCAACCTTGGTCCGGAAGGTCGCGGTCGGCACCTTCGGCGATCCTGCCGGATATGAGGAATCCCTCTATCAGACACCGGAGGGGCTGTACTTTATTTACGAAAACGGCGGCGCGGATTCCGTGCATCCCACCGAACGCATCCGCCGCATCTCCGAGAAAAAAGCAAAAGAGTGGCTGGCGGTACAGGACGACTGACCTGGCACACGGCAAAAAAGGGCACCGAGCTGCCCTTTTTGTTTTTAGGCGTCACCGCATCATTCCGACAGTGCAGTTGCGCGGTAATGCCCTCATGAAGCGAATGTCTGTGTCCATTGGCAACAGATGATGGAGCAAAAAAGAAAGAACCTGCGTTCGTGCATCGCCGCTTATCCGTTCCGCCCTCTCCTTACCGCAGCCGCGGCAGAAGGTCCGCAATCAGTCCTTCCGTATGCGGGCACAGGCACAGGTGACTGACCGCCTTGACCTCATCGGTTGCATTGGACGGACAAACCGCCAAATCCGCCGCGGTCAGCATGGCAAGATCGTTTCCGTAATCGCCGCAGCAGATGATCCGCGCTCCCGGATACCGCTTGCGCAGGAAGCGAACGGCATTTGCCTTACTGCATCCCGGCGCATTCAGCTCAAAGAAGGCAGGCGCGGAATCGGCAAAGGTGAATCTGCCCGCAAACGCCGCACGGACAGCGGCACGCACTTCATCCAACACCTCAGGCGTATCGCGCAGAACCAGCTTGTACCAACGCTCGTCAGGATCTTCCAAATCCCAATCCTCCAGCGACAGAATCCGGATCTGCCCTTCCTTGTAGCGTACAATATCCTGCCCGATTACGGCACCTTCGCCGTCGGTCAGCGCACCGTGGTTTGTGGCAACCCTGCCGCCGGTCGTGGGAAAACGCACCCGCAACCACTGTAAAAGCGCCAGCGTATCCGCCTTATCCATCGGGTGCTCGGACAGCACGCGTTGCTGCACGGCATCGTAAATCAACGCACCGTTGGACGTAATCAGCGGCGCATTGCACAGGTGTACCGCATCCGGCAGTGCACGGTCAAGATCGACCATCATCCGCCCGGTCGAAACGGTAAAACGCCCGCCCTTCTCCACAAATTCGGCAACTGCCCGGAGATTCCGCTCCGGCACGCACTCCCCCCTCCCCAGAAAGGTGCCGTCCAGATCGGTTACAATGATCATGCCCTCGTAAATTTTCATCTGTTTTTCCTCATACATGTTTTTTCGGTCGGCAGCACTACTCTCCGCTTTTTTCCCGCAGCCTGGAAAGCAGTACCTGCGTATCTGCCGGCAAGGGTGCGATAAAGCGCATGCATTCGCCGCTGACCGGATGGGTCAGTGTCAGTTCCCCCGCGTGCAGGCACTGACCGTGGATGTACGCGCGGTTTGCCGCGCCGAACGCACTGCCGTCCCCGCCGTACAACGGATCTCCCAAAATCGGGTGCCCCAAAGCAGCCATATGCACGCGGATCTGATGCGTCCGTCCGGTTTCCAGGTGGCATTCCGTCAGCGTAAAGGCATTGCCGCAGACCCGACCGACAGGGTAACGCTCCAGAACGCGGTAATGCGTAATCGCCTGTCGCGCACGGCGGCGCGGGCCGCGGGGGACTGCCAT
>FR890460.1:0-11480 GCA_000433415.1 Clostridium sp. CAG:448 | reverse complement strand
ACGGTTCCCTCTTCTTCGCGGAAGTTGCCGATGCAAAGCGCGGTATACACCCGCCTGACCGCATGTACCCGAATCTGCGCGGCAAGGGCGGCGTGTGCCGCATCGTTTTTGGCAACAACCAACAACCCGCTGGTGTCCTTGTCAATCCGGTGTACGATTCCCGGGCGAATCACCCCACCGATACCGGACAGATGCCCGCCGCAATGCCAGAGCAGTGCGTTGACCAGCGTCCCGTTCGGATTTCCGGGCGCGGGATGCACCACCATCCCCGTCGGCTTATTGATGACAATGATGTCATCATCCTCATAAACGATATCCAGCGGAATTTCCTCCGGCTGTGCGTCTGCCGGAATCGGCTCGGGTTCATCGATCTCGATCACATCCCCGGCGCGCAGCCGGTAATTTTTCGCCGCACGCGCACCGTTGACCGTAATCTGCCCGTCTTCAATCAGCTTTGCCGCCGCGGAGCGGGACAGTGCGCTTTCCGCCGCCGCGAATGCGTCCAGCCGTTCCCCTGCCTGTTGCGGCAGGACGGTCAGCGTGACGGACAGCTCTTCTTCATCGGTCATGTTCTGTTCCGTCATCGCCATCCGCTCCGCTTTCTCCGTTCTCTCCGCGCGCTTCGTTCTCTCCGGAAATTCCGGATTCCCCGGTTTCTTTGATTTGTGCAACTTCCGCCGGCGCGTCCACTCCCGCGGTTTCGGACGCCTTTTGTGCCTGTTTTTCACGGAAAATTCCGATCAGACAGTATACGGCAAGCAAACCGGCGCCGATGCAGACGCAGGAATCCGCGGCATTGAACACAAACTGCCAGATGCCGTAAAAATCAATCATATCTACCACATAGCCGTAAAAAATGCGGTCAATCATATTGCCGATTCCGCCGCCGCAGACCAAAATCAAGCCGGCGCGTACCAGCATGCTCTGCGGTTTTTTCCGGATATAATACCAGATAATCGCCACGATCAGGACGGTGGAACAGAGCATAAACAACCACCGGGCGTTGGTCAGCGAACCGAACGCGGCGCCCGGATTCTGCACATAGGTCAGTCGCAGAAAGCCGGGAATCAGCTCCACGGAGTCCCCCGGATGCGGCAGATAGATCACCGTCAGGTGCTTGGTGATCTGATCCACGGCAACCACAAGGACAAGGAGCACAAGACTCAGAAGCATGGATAGGTTCCCCCTTTTCAAGGAAAATAATACGCAGAGGACCGGGGCGGTATACACACCGTGTCCCGGTCCCCTTGCGGACAATCAGAGAGTCATTTCCGGCAGACCGGCGCGCATAGCCGCTCAGCCGATGACAATCTTCTTACATCTTTCGCAGATAAAACCGCCATCCTCGGTGCGTTCGCCCTCCAAAACATAGCTCCAGCAACGGTCGCACTTACAGCCGGGTGCCGGCGTAACACTGACGGCGATACCGGACGCGGTATCCGTAAACGCATCTGCCGGTGCCGCGCCGCGGCGCACATCGGCAAAGGAGGTGATAAACACCGCCGGCAGTTCCTTGCGGAATCCGTCAAACAGATTGTAAATCTCTTCGTTTTCGGTGTAAATGCACACTGCCGCATCCAGCGATTTTCCGATCAGCTTTGCCGCGCGTGCCGCCTCCAGTGCTTTCATGACGTCATCGCGCAGATCAAACAGGCGCTCCCAGTGAACCGCAATCTCCGTGAAATCCCAGGCAGCGTCCGGCTCGGGCATCTGATTCAGGAAGACGCTCACGGTCTGATCGGTCGCCTTGTGTGCCATATGCTGCCAAATCTCCTCGGCGGTAAAGGCAAGAATCGGCGCCATCAGGCGGGTCATGCCCGAAATCACGGTATACATCACGGTCTGCGCGCTTCTTCTTGCAACCGAATCGGCACGCTCGGTATAAACGCGGTCTTTTGTAATATCCACATACAGCTTGGAAAGGTCGATCGCGCAGAAATTGTTGATCGCATGGTAAGCATTGTGGAACTCATAACAGTCATATGCCTCCCGGCACTCCCGGATCAGTCCGTTATAACGGGAAAGCATCCATTTGTCCAGCTCTGCAAGGCCGTCCGGTGCCACGGCGTCGGTATCCGGGTTGAAATCTCCCAGATTTGCCAAGAGAATACGTGCGGTATTCCGGATCTTGCGGTAAGAATCGGAGAGCTGCTTGAAAATGGCATCGGAGCAACGGACATCGGCATGGTAATCGGAGGATGCCGCCCACAGACGAACAATGTCGCCGCCGTATTTCTTAACCATTTCGTCCGGGCTGATGACATTGCCCAGCGACTTGTGCATTGCCTTTCCTTCGCCGTCCACGGTCCAACCGTGTGTCAGCACCTGGCGGTAGGGAGCTCCCTGTCCTTTGGCGCCGACCGCCGTCAGCAAAGAGGACTGGAACCAGCCACGGTACTGGTCGCCGCCTTCCAAATAGACATCCGCAGGCCAACGCATTCCCTCGCGGTCCTCCAGCACGGCAAAGTGCGTGGAACCGGAGTCAAACCAACCGTCCAGCGTATTGGTTTCCTTTGTAAACGAACTGCCGCCGCAGAAGGGGCAGGCAGCGCCCTCGGGCAGAATCTCCGCCGCCTCATGCGCAAACCAGCCGTTGGAGCCTTCCTTTGCGAAAAGCGCGGAAACGGCGTTGATGCTCTCCTCGTTGCAGATCGGCTTCCCGCAGTCTTTGCAGTAAAATACGGGAATGGGAAGCCCCCACTGACGCTGACGGGAGATACACCAGTCGGCACGTTCACGGATCATCTGGATCATGCGATCCTCGCCCCATCCCGGGAACCATTTGACCTCATGGCATGCCGCAACCGCCTGATCACGGAATGCTTCCACCGAACAGAACCACTGCGGCGTCGCCCGGAAAATGATCGGAGATTTGCACCGCCAGCAGTGCGGATACTCGTGCTCAAACTCCTTGGAGGCAAACAGCGCGCCGGATTCCTTCATATCCGCCAGAATGGCATCGTTGGATGCGGCATAATACATTCCGGCATACTTACCGGCATCGGCGGTCTGATACCCGCGGTCGTCCACCGGCACAATGATTTCCATACCGTATCTCTTGCAGGTCAGGTAGTCGTCCGCACCGAAGCCGGGCGCGGTGTGCACACAGCCGGTACCGGAATCCATGGTGACATAATCGGCGTTGACAATCAGAGAATCACGGTCAAGGAACGGGTGCCGTGCACGCATATACTCAAATTCGCTTCCGGGCATCCGCCTCAGAATCTCATAGGACGCAATTCCGCCCTCCTGCATGGTCTTTTCACACAGCGCCTCGGCAACGATATAGTTTTCCCCGTTTTCCGCCCGTACAACCGCATAAGTCTCTGTCGGATTAAGCGCAATGGCAAGGTTGCCGGGAAGCGTCCAGGTGGTCGTGGTCCAGATCACAAAGTAGGTGTTGCCGAGATCAATACCCGCAAGCTTTCCCTTGTCGTCACAGATGCGGAATTTTACATAAATGGAGGTACATTTGTCGGTATTGTACTCAATTTCCGCCTCTGCAAGCGCGGTTTCGTCTTTGGGGCACCAGTAGACCGGCTTGAGTCCCTTGTAGATATAACCCTTGCGGTACATCTCCCCGAAAACCTTGACCTCCCTTGCCTCAAACGAGGGATCCATGGTCAGATACGGGTGCTTCCAATCTCCCAGAACGCCCAGGCGGATAAACTGTTCCCGCTGAATGTCCACATACTTCTGCGCAAACTGATGGCAGGCAGTGCGGAACTCCGGGATCGACATCTTCTTGCGGTCGATCTTGTTCTGTTTGATGATAGCAGACTCAATCGGCATGCCGTGGTTGTCCCATCCGGGCACATACGGCACGCGATAACCGGTCATTGCCTTGTACTTATTGATAAAATCCTTCAGGGTCTTGTTCATCGCAGTTCCCATATGGATGTTTCCGTTGGAAAAGGGAGGTCCGTCGTGCAGAATAAACAGCGGCTTATCCGCACTGTTTTTCAGCATGGTATGATAGAGATCAACAGATTCCCAATACCGGAGCATCTCCGGTTCTCTCTGCGGCAGGTTCGCCCGCATGGCAAAGTCGGTAACCGGTAAATTCAGGCTCCCGGTGTAATCCTTGGACATAATTCTACTCCTTTATTTTCAATTCTTCAGCATCGTCAGATAATTTATCGGTACCGATCCGCCTGAAAGCGGAGTCTTCCCTTTTTGGTCGCGGGACCGATCGAACGGATGATGAATTTCCCGTACCCGCGCACCGAAAGGTGCGCCGGCGGCACAATCTCCCTGTCCGGTTTGTCCACGCACGCATATTCCAATTCACAAAGACCGGTGCGCACGGCGTTCTGCGCCTTCTCGCGCGAAAGCCCGGTCAGCTCTGCAACCATACAGTCCAGCCTTGCGGAGGCAACCGTCCCGCCGACCGGCACAAACGACGGTTCAACGCAAAAATCCGCCGGCAGTCCGGCAAATGCAACCGTCACATGATCGCTCCCCACGCAGGAAAGCGTTTCGCACAGATACCTGCCGACCGTGCGGTCACAAAACAGGTATACGCCGCCCGCGCCGTCCGGCACAATGTCCCCAAGGCTCTCCCGCACGATTCCGCAGGCAAGCAGCGCCCCGAGATAATCGCGGTGCGTCAGCTCCCGCCGCGCAAAACCGCTCCCGCTGATCCGCAGCGCGCAGACCGCTTCCGCAAGCGGCTCGGCAAGTGCGCAAAGCATCTGCCCGCGGTCAAATCCCGCAAGATACGCCGGGGCAATGACAATCCGGTTCCGTTCGGTTCCCGGACAGCCGCCGAAAAGAAACGCCTGTTCGTCAAGCCCCTGCTCACGGCAGAACTGCATTCCGAAATACTGTTCCCGGGGGGTCAGAAACGGGCTACAGGCGCAATCCCCCCGCTCGGCACGCGCCTGCAGGTCCGACAGACGTGCGCAAAGCAGTCTGATCTCTTCATCCGGATACATCATACCGCTTACAACACCATCGGAACGGACCGCAACACACTGAGTATCAGCACGGTTACCATAAAGCTCATGTCAATCGGCGTATTCTGGAACCATCCCATCCGTGCAAAGAGCGACCGCATGGGAATCAGCGCCGGCTCCGTCAGCACATAGAGCATCTGCACAAGCCTGTTGTCCTCATCGACGGGAAGCCACGAAACCAGCATCCGGAAAAACAACAGCGCCATCAGAACATCCAGAAACGCAAGCAGTACCTTGACTGCAAACAAAAGGGGTGTCACCCTGATCAAACCTCCGCTTCAAACCGGAGAACAACGGCATAGATTCCTTTACGCCTCGTCGTCCTCCTCGTAATCTTCCTCATAATCGCCGTCATCATCTTCATCGGTTTCGTCCGCCTCGTCGTCCGGCAGATCCGCATCTTCCCCGTCGTCGGATTCTTCATACGCATCCTCGCCGTATTCGGCATCGCCCTCTTCTGCGTCTTCCGCTGCTTCCTCCTCGTCGTCACCCGGCGCGAAGTCGGAAATATCGGTTCCGTGCGGCGCAAAGACCACCGAAGTTTTGTCGATTTTATTCATTTCGCCGTCCAGCGCCTGCACGGCGCCCATGACATAGTCAAACAGCCGCACAAAAGACGCGCGGTCCAACTTGCTGATGTTGACCACGACAATCGCGCCGTCCACGAGGTGCGCAACAATACGGCGTCCCGCATTGCTGTCCGCAGGCGTAAAATACTTGACAACCGTCTTTTTCGGCGCAGGCTTCCGGACAGGCTGCTTCGGTGCGGCAGGCCGGGCAGCCGGTCTCTGCACGGCGGCAGGAGTGGCTGGTCTCGCGACCGGAGTCACTTCGTCTTCATCGCGGTCCGCTCTGCGCACGGGCTGTGTCGAATAATCGTTTCTGTAGGCAGTCCCGTAGTAATCGTCGTTGTAGCCCTCGTCCAGATCGTCCGGCTCCGCATTTCTCCCCAGCTTCTTGAATAAGTTGTTCTTCATACGCTTCCTCCGTTTATGTTTGTTCCTTGATTTTTTCCGTATATTCCGTTTTCCGCGACCTCCGACGGTGTGCGAAACAGTGCAGAGCCGACCCGCACCAGTGTGGCGCCCTCGGCAATTGCGGCTTCAAAACTGTCGCTCATCCCCATTGAAAAGACTGCACCGTCTATATTATGAAGGGTTTTATGCCAAATGTCAAGACCAAGTGCAAAAGTTTCCCCAAAATATTTGCGATAATCCGCCTCACCGGCGCCTTTTGGCGCCATGGTCATGAACCCGCGCAGACACAGATGGGGAAAGCGGACAATTTCACTGCAAAATGCCGCCGCATCCTCCGGCAAAACGCCTCCCTTGGACGGCTCGCGTGCGCAGTTGATCTCCACCAAAATATCCATCCGCTTTCCGATCTTTCCCGCCTGCTTGTCGATCTCCCGTGCAAGTGCAACGGAATCCACCGAGTGGATCATGCAAACCTTGTCGACGATATACCTGACTTTGTTTGTCTGCAGTGTTCCGATAAAGTGCATCCGAATCCCGGCGGGAAGTCGGTCCCATTTTTCCAGGAGCTGCTGAACGCGGTTCTCTCCGAAATCGGTCACGCCGCATTGCGTGTAAAGCCGGGTGATCTGGTCGGCATCCGCATACTTGGTCGCCGCCAGGAGCACAATCTCCCCCGGATCTCTTCCTGCCGCCCGTGCCGCGGCATCCATCCGCTCCCGCACCGCACGCACCTGTGCCGGGAGCCATTCTCCTCTGTCTTCCGTTTTCTCTTCCATACGCAAAACTCCCTTTGCCGCTCAGTAATAAATCTTTCCGACATACAGATTGGTACCGGCGGTAATCATCAGATCATTTTTCTGCAGGTACCGTCCGGTCAGTCCCGGATTGCGTTCGATCGCGTCTTCATAACTCTCCGCGATGCAGTATCCCTCGCACCGACGCAAAATCCGCACCGTGCGGAATTCCACCGTACTGCCGCTGAGCACATACACGCCCATTTCATCGGTTTCCTCGTTCACCGTCACCAATGCGCTGTCCGGAATCCGGTAGCCGCTGACGCTCTCGGTGATGAACCGAACGGACTGCAAACGCGAAAAAGTAAATCCTTCCGGCGCGGTATTGGTATTCAGCACAAACATGCCCTCCGTACCGTCCGCCTCCGGGGGCAGGAGCCGTTCCACGGTCATGGGGATCCGCACCCCGTCCTCGTCGCCGTATTCAACTTCAATCACGTCGCCCTCTTCGTAACGCGCAAGCAGTTCCGCGGACGCCGGCATGACCAGATACCACTCTGCGGACACCGTCCGTTTGCCCAGCGTCGTCCTGCCCGCTACGGAACGCTCCTCCGGTGACCGGAAAAGCAATCCCCCCAGCTCGGACAGCGGCATCTGCAACGCCGCATCCGCAGTAAAGATACGTTCATACCCGTCCGTCTCCCGGTAAAACCACGCACTGAGCTCGTTGACCAGCGGTGTGCCGGCTCCCAGTCCCCGCAAAATTTCGTCCTTCTGTGCACGCAACGCGGCAATCCGGTCGCTGTCCGTCTGCCCGCCGGAAATCTGCCCGGTCAGTGCCTGTCTGCGGCTGAGCTGTGCCAACATCTGTGCGCGGTATTTCTCCACCGTCGTATAATTGCCCCGCTCAATTCCCGTCAGAATCCGCCGGTAGGCATCTTCCGCCGCCTTTGTGGATTCCCGGATCCCGGCAAGTCCGGTTGCGCCGGTCTGCCCGTTTGAAAGCATCCGCAGCCGATCGTTCAGCGCATCCAGCGACGCCTGCAAAAGTCCGGTCCCTGTCCCGTTCGCGTCGGTATACGGGTAGACTGTGACATACTGCCTGCCGACCGGAAGCTTCTCTCCGTCCGATACATGATAATCCACCACCGCACTGCCGTCCGTATACAGAATCTCCTCATTCCGGAAAATGTATCCGTTCAGCGAGGCATAGGTGCGCTCCGTGATCTCCTGTGTACGCAGGGTGGACAGCGACGCGGCAGACTCCTGCGCAAGCCGGAAGGCGATGAAAACAGCAAAAACCGCAATCAGCAAAATCACGCCGACGCGCCGATACAGGCGCCTGTGTTTTCCCTTTTCCATTTTCGCCGCCTCACTTTCCGCTTTGACTGCCGACCGGCACAAAACCCGCATCGGTCAGTATCTGTTCCGCATCCGCAACCACCTGTGTATACGGACGTTCCGTTCCGTTTTCCGTCATTTCAATCCAACGGATGTAACTCTTTGCATAAAACCATGTCATCTGCCGCTTGGCATAACGCCGCGTTGCGCTCTGCAACCGCAAAAGCGCATCCTGCCGCGATTCCAAACCGTCCAGATAAGGAAACAGTTCCTTATACCCGATTGCCTGCGCCGCAGTCGGAGAGCGCTCAAACACGCCCTGCCCGCGCAGTCTCCGGGTTTCCTCGCACAGCCCCCGGTCAAACATTTCCTCCACGCGCCGGTCAATCCGTGCGTAAAGCACTCCCCGATCCGCATACCGAAGTCCCAACACGCACGCGTCGTACTCCGACGGCGGGACAAGGGACAGCCTGTCCGTCTCGCTTTTGGTCTTTCCGGTCGTATGCAGAATCTCCAATGCGCGGATCACACGCCGCACGTTGTTCGGATGAATTGCCGCCGCGCTTTCCGGATCCGATGCCGCAAGCCGCGCATGGAGCGCCTCGTTTCCGTTCTGTTGTGCAAACGCCGTCAGTTCCGCACGGAACGCGGGATCCGTGTCGGTCGGCGGCGGTGTCTGCCCCCCCCCCAGCGGGGGTGCGCAGAAGCGCGTCCAGATACAAACCCGTCCCGCCGCAGACAACCGGCAGGTTGCCACGCGCAACGGTCTGCGCAATCTCCGCCTTTGCCATGCGCACATACTCTCCCACCGAAAACGGTGCGTCCGGCGGAAGAATGTCAATCATCCGGTGCGCAATCCCCTGCATCTGCTCCGGCGTCGGCTTTGCGGTGCCGATGTCCATTTCCCTGTAGACCTGCATGGAATCGCAGGAAATTACCTCGCCGCCGAAGCGCTGTGCCAGGAAAAGTGCAAGCGCGCTCTTCCCGCCCGCCGTACAGCCGACCACCGCAATCAGCGGTATGCGCCCGTTACAGTTCGACAACCTGTGTTCCGTCCTTGATCACGTAGTGCGTGCCCGCACCCATCTCCCGCATCCAGCCGCGCACCTCGACTGTCTTGAAGATGTGGGTATTGAACCCTTTGCCGGCGTTGTTGTCCCAAAGCCAGTCCGGTGCACACCAGAAGCAGACATCGGGCGCAACCGCCTCATAAAACGCGCGGTCACAGCCGTTCTGCCCGTGATGCGCCATCTGGCAGAAATCCGATTTCAGCCCGTCCGCCCCCACAAGGCGCAGAATTTTTCTGCCCGCCTCAACGCCGCAGTCACCGGTAAACAGAATCCGTTTGCCGCCGAGCGTCACGCGGAACACCACCGAGGCATTGTTGCAGACATTATGGTTGAATTCATAATCGGGGGAATAGAGCACATCCACATGTGCCGCACCGAAATCGTAGGCATCCCCGCCCGACACAATATTGATTTTGTCGGCAAACAGCGGCAGATGCGCGTAAAATGCCTCCAGAGTCGGGTAGTCGTTATCCTCCTGCCGGATGAACTGCACGGACGGGAAATTGTAATACACCCGATCAAAGGTAAACGCATCCCGGTGATTGTCCAGAAGCTCCAGGAACGCAAGAATATGATCGGAATGCGGGTGTGTCAGCCAAATGGCGTCCACATGCGGCACCGCCTGCCCTGTCAGCGTGCGCAGGTACTCCAACAAGTATGCCGCATCCTGCCGCCAGCCGCCGTCAATCAGCATCACCTTTCCGTCCTCTGTCGTAATCACGAAGCTCATCATCTGGGTGTTTGTCACCGATTTCAGCATATGTATCGTATTTTTCACGGCTTTCACTCTCCTTTTTGTATTCACGGAATTTCCGATGCCGGTTGCCCCGGCAGTACGGTGCTGCGGTTATAGGATCATCATCGCATCCCCGAAGGAGAAGAAACGGTAACGCTCCTCCACCGCAATGCGGTATGCCTCCAGAATTTTTTCCCGGTTCCACAGGGCGGAAACCAACATAATCAGCGTGCTTTCCGGCAGATGAAAATTCGTAATCAGGGCATCCGTTGCCTTGAAACGATAGCCGGGGTAAATAAAGATTCCCGTATCCCCCGACATTGCATGCACCACGCCGTTCTCATCGGAAGCGGATTCCAGCGTTCTGCACGAAGTGGTGCCGACACAGACAATCCGTCCGCCCGCCTGCCGACAGCGGTTGATCAGCGCCGCGCTTTCTTCCGATACCGAGAAATACTCGGTATGCATGATGTGTTCATCCACTCTGTCTTCCTTGACCGGGCGGAAGGTGCCAAGCCCCACATGGAGCATCACCCGCGCGACCTCCACCCCCTTTTCCCGGATACGTTCCAGCAATTCCGGCGTAAAGTGCAATCCGGCAGTGGGTGCCGCAGCCGAGCCGTTCTCGCGCGCGTAGACGGTCTGATACTGTTCCCGGTCTGCCAGCCGCTCGGTGATATAGGGCGGCAGGGGCATCAGACCGATTTCATGCAGAATGCTATAAAGATTCTCGTACCTTTCGCGGTCATAGGAAAACCGGATGATCCGGTTTCCTTCCTCGACCAACTCCAGAACCTCACCGTGCAGAATCCCGTCTCCGAAGGACAGACGGGCACCGATCCTTGCCCGTTTGCCGGGCTTGACCAGACATTCCCAGGTGTCCAGCTCCCGTTGACGCAGAAGCAGCAATTCCACCGTTTTTTCGGGCATTCCCTCGGTGCACCCGTAAATACGCGCGGGAATCACGCGGGAATCGTTGATCACCAGCACATCCCCTTTTTGCAGATAGTCGAGCACATCGTAAAAATGCCGGTGTTCGATCTCTTCCGTATCGCGATGCAGAACCATCAGCCGGCAGGCGTCCCGTTTTTCCGACGGGTGCTGTGCGATCAGTTCCTGCGGTAATTCATAGTAAAAATCCGTGCGGCGCAGCTCGGTCGCCGGCTTTTGGTTGATAATGGGCTTTTCCATGCCTGCCTCTGTCCTTTCCTGCTCCGCTTTCATACACTGTCAACAGCGGAGACCTCTCCGTCTATCATTATAACACATCCCCCGGAAAATTGCAACAGGAACAAAGGAGATTTTGCATATGAACACATCGGAAAATCCGGTTGTCCCGGAAAAGAACGGCACCCCCGGACAGGTTCTGTTTTCCGGCGTCGCCACCGCCCTGATTACCCCTTTTACCGAAAACGGCGCCGCCATCGATTTCCCCGCACTGGAAAAGCTCATCGCATACCAATGTGACGGCGGCGCAGACGCACTGATCGTGGCAGGTACCACGGGAGAGGCAAGCACCCTCTCGGAGGAGGAATATCTGTCTCTGCTCCGCTATACCGTCGAAGCGGTCGGGCATCGTGTGCCGGTCATTGCCGGATGCGGGTCCAACGATACCGCACGCGCCGTCGCACACGCCCGGACAGCCGCAGGCGCGGAATGCGACG
>FR890459.1:23673-26591 GCA_000433415.1 Clostridium sp. CAG:448 | reverse complement strand
TAAGCCGCCCTTCCTGCCGTTTTACGTAAATAAATCATTGATAAGGAGATTATATTTACGGAAAACACGGCTAAAATTATAAACACTTATACTCACAACGTACGCGATTATCGCGCTGAATACTTTATCGTAGGCGATACGGTTTACGCCGTTTGCGCCGAGGAAAAACCAAACGCCACGCAAACGCCGCTCGATATAATGCAACGGCTGATTGCACGGCAAACGGACAACTTAATATCGGAACGAACTCGCTGTTTGCATCCAGACGGAGGTAAAAAATAATGTCAGGAATACAAATAGCAAAAACAAATAACAACAAAACTTATTACGGAGGTGAAAAAATAACCGCATTATACGGGCGGCTCAGCCGCGACGATGAACTCGTCGGGGACAGCAACAGTATCGTTCATCAGAAAGAAATGCTTGCAAAATATGCAAAAGAACACGGTTTTACCAACACCGCATTTTATATCGACGACGGATTTTCGGGAACGAATTTCAATCGTCCTGATTTTCAAAGAATGATGTCCGACGCGGAAGAAGGTAAAATTGCCACTATTATCGTAAAAGATATGTCGCGTTTCGGCAGAGATTACATAATGGTAGGATATTACACCGAGATTTATTTCCCTAATTCGGACATTCGATTCATAGCAATTAACGATCAGGTGGATACGGTATCCGCAACGGATAACGATTTTACACCGTTCAAAAACATAATGAACGAATGGTACGCAAAGGATACGTCGAAAAAAATCAAAGCGGTGTTAAAAACAAAGGGAAATTCAGGCAAACATTTATCCACGCTTCCTCCGTTCGGGTATAAGAAAGATCCGAACGACAAGGAAAAATGGATTGTGGACGAAGAAGCCGCGGCTACGGTAAAAGAAATTTTCGATTTATATATCGGAGGGTTGAAAATCAACGATATTGCAAAGCAATTGACTGATGAAGGCAAAGAAACGCCGCAACTTTACGCTATGAAACGAGGATTAAAATATCGCGGCAGAAGTCCGTATCCGGAGATATGGAACAATTCTACGATACGATATATTCTCGTTCAAATGGCATATACGGGCTGCACTGTTAATTTTCAGACATATCGGAAGTCGTTCAAAAGCAAAAAAATGGCGTTTCATCCGAAAGACGAATGGAAAATTTTTGAAGACACTCAGCCGGCGATTATAGACCGACAAACTTTCGATACCGTGCAAAAAATGCGGGAGCATAAAAGAGTATATATAAAATCAAACGAAACGAATATGTTTTCAGGACTTCTCTATTGCGCAGATTGCGGCGGATTGCTTACGATTCAGCGATACAAGAAAAATCACGATTACGACCATTTTTATTGTTCTACCTATCGCAAGAAAAAGAAAGGATTATGTACGCCGCATCGTATCCGTGTAAAAGACTTAAAAGAAGTCATTTTACAAGATTTGCGTAAAATCTGCGAATACGTTGTTTTTCACGAAAGAGAATTTATAGAAAACTACTTGAAATCCACAACGGTGGAACAACAAAAAGCACAGGCGAAAGCCCAAAGCGAATTGTCTAAAACGACCGCGCGGATAGAAGAAATCAACGGGATTATCCGTAAACTCTATGAAGATAACGTAAAAGGAAAAATGACAGACGAACGATTTGATTTTCTTGCTAAATCCTATGAAACGGAGCAAACGGAACTACGGGCAAAAACGGAAGAATTAAAAAAGATTATCGCCGCAACCGAACAGGACAACGATAACCTTAAAAAGTTTTTGAAAATCGTAGAACACTATCTTTGTATCGAAGAACTGACTCCGGAAATACTGCATAGTTTTATCGATAAGATTTATATTGACAAAGCGGAAATTTTCGACGGTAAGAAAATGCAGGGAGTTCGCATTGTTTACAATTTCGTAGGTGCAATAGTATTGCCGCAATACTGTTATTAAAAAACGGGGCTAACGAGTAAATCGGTAAAATACGCCGATTTACTCATATTCCCCAAGATTAAGTATCATAAGTAATCCAACAAAAAGTAGAAGCATTCTTTCGCAGATCTATTCTGATAAGGTAGGATCTTTCTGCGAGGAATTACTTCAATACAACAAAGATGCTCCTCGCGGTATGACACTTTATGTTGATGCTTTCTTAAGCATGGGTAGGTCACTATATGTAGCAATGAATAGCACTTGCAAGGAAAATATGGAAAATGTACTTTATGTCGCGCGTTCAGTTGCGAATTGCGGAGATCTCCTCTCCAAAATAAATTTTGAGAGTAATGAGGAAGGCCTCAAGGACGAGATTTTGAGACTGTTCAGAAAATTTGAATCTGAAGTTAAAAATACCGCCAGGGAATTATATGAAAAATGGATGTTCGGTAATTTCATAATATCTAAACCGGAGAAAAAGTCATGAAATTGATACGCGAGTGTAAATATCGAAAAAATCAAACAAATTTTATAGTTAGAGATTGCTATGAATATTTAAAGGAGTTATCCGAGAACATTTACAGAAATGAAGAGCGGAGAGAGGATTCATTAATACAACAGGCGGGGCATATGCAAGCTGTTTTTTCATTTGTGATGGCAGCATTGTTTATGATTGCACCGCTTATTATCCAAAATAGAGGGAATTTATCTATGACATTTATATTTATAAGTTTATCTACCATTTCATCTAGCCTTTTATTTAGTCTTTTGTTTGCAACAATCGCACAAAGAAGGTGTAAACGACAGGATTTTCCGAGAATTGCAAAAATACGGGAGTATATTGAAAATAACTACCAGGATTTTGCAACTCCAGAAAGTCGTAACAAATACATAGTTCAGATGTATGAAAAAATATATGATTCTTTTTCAAAAGCAAATGATAAAAGAATGTTTTGGATTAGGGGATCAATGGTGTCATTTTATGTTGCATTAATGTTTTGC
>FR890459.1:4147-23621 GCA_000433415.1 Clostridium sp. CAG:448 | reverse complement strand
TTTGTAAAATAGTGTAAATAAGGAGAAAGACGAATGGATAGCAAAAAGACCGAAAAAAGAAAAGTTGAAAAAAATCTAAGCGGTAATCAGTCAAATTTTTTAAACCCAAAATCACAATACCAAAATCCGATGAAAAATGTAAGAACCGCAGAAACTTATACTGAAGAAAGATACTTTAGCTATCGGGAAGCCGAAAATTCAAATGCAAAGGATAGATCATCTAAAAACGACGAGGATTAAAACCATGTCAACCGATTTCTTCATCCAACGCCCCGCTGTTACCCCAACAATTTATGTTTACACGCTTCCCAGAGTTGCATCCCACACCGGTTACATCAAGGTCGGATATACCGAACGGGATGTTGAAAAACGCATTTATGAGCAGACGCACACGAGCGGTGTCAAGGCGCAGATTCTCCTGCGTGAGTCTGCCATGTGTCCCGACGGTTCCTGTTTTACCGATCACGATATCCACCGTATTCTGGAGCGCCGCGGATTCCGTCGGCTGAACACAGGAAGTGACCGCAACGAGTGGTTCAACTGCAAGGTTGAGGATGTCAGGGCGGCGATAACCGAGCTGAAAACCGGAATCCGGTCAGACGGCGAGCGCACGGCGACCTTCCGTATGCGCCCCGAACAGGTGCGTGCCGTGGAGCGCACTGCGGATTATTTCAGAAAAGCCAAGTCGGACGAGCCGGGGCGAGTCCCGAAATTTCTCTGGAATGCCAAAATGCGTTTTGGCAAGACATTTGCTTCCTACGAGCTGGCAAAGAAAATGGGACTCTCCAGAATCCTTGTGCTGACCTTCAAACCCGCAGTTGAGTCGGCATGGCGCGAGGATCTGGTGACCCATGTAGACTTTGACGGTTGGCAGTTTGTCTCCAACAAGGACGCACATATGGGCGACATGAACATAGACCGTCAATATGAAATGGCGGACAAGTCCCGTCCTATTGTGGTATTCGGCTCTTTTCAGGATCTGCTCGGGACGAATGAAGCGGGCGGTATCAAGGCAAAAAACGAATTCATCCATACCACCAATTGGGATCTGGTGATTTTTGACGAGTATCATTTCGGCGCGTGGCGTGAGAATGCAAGGAAACTCTTTGAAAATCCGGACGAAGAAGAGTCTGCCGATTTCGATGCCGAAAAATACAGTATGGAAGAAGCGGGAAACGCCTACAATGAAACCTTTTTGCCCATTACAACAAGCTATTATCTGTTTCTCTCGGGTACGCCTTTCCGCGCCATCAATTCGGGCGAATTCATCGAAGATCAGATCTTCAACTGGACTTATTCCGACGAGCAACGCGCCAAGGAAAATTGGGTAGGTTCGGGCAATCCGTATCTGTCCCTGCCGCGCATGGTCATGCTGACCTACCGCATCCCCGACAGCATCCGTCAGATCGCCATGCAGGGGGAATTCAATGAATTTGACCTGAATGTTTTCTTCTCCGCAAAGGGGAAGGGGGAAGACGCACGGTTTGTTTACGAAAACGAGGTGCAGAAGTGGTTGGATCTCATTCGCGGATCCTACCTGCCCTCCAATGTAGACGATATGAAGCTTGGTCAGGATCGGCGTCCGCCAATGCCGTATTCCGATACACGCCTTCTGAATGTTCTGTCGCACACGCTGTGGTTTTTGCCGAATGTTGCCGCCTGTTTTGCTATGTACAATCTGCTCATGCAGAAGCAGAACGCATTTTATCACGATTACAGGATCAATGTCTGCGCCGGAACACGCGCGGGGATCGGATTGGATGCGCTTGCACCTGTGCTGAAGTCGATGGGTGATCCGCTGAAGACCAAAACTATCACACTCTCCTGCGGAAAGCTGACGACAGGGGTCACGGTCAAGCCGTGGACGGGCGTTTTCATGCTCCGCAATCTCAAATCCCCCGAAACCTATTTTCAGACCGCATTCCGTGTGCAGTCCCCATGGGAAATCACCGACGAGGCGGGCAACAAAACCATTATGAAGCAGGAGTGCTACGTTTTTGACTTTGCGCTTGACCGTGCGCTCCGTCAGATTTCCGATTACTCTTGCCGATTGGATGTCAATGAATCCAATCCCGAAAAGAAGGTGGCGGAATTTATCGGTTTCCTGCCAGTTCTTGCCTACGACGGCAGCACCATGCGGCAGATCAACGCGCAGGATGTGTTGGATATTGCAATGGCGGGTACCAGTGCAACGCTGCTTGCCAAGCGTTGGGAGTCTGCACTGCTTGTCAATGTGGACAACGGCACGCTGAGCCGCCTTTTGGCAAGCAAAGAGGCACTTGATGCGCTGATGAACATAGAGGGCTTCCGCTCCCTGAACAGCGATATTCAGACCATCATCAACAAATCCGAAGCGGTGAAAAAGGCAAAAAAAGAAGGCGAAGAAAAACTCACGCCGAAGGAAAAGAAGGAAATTTCCGCCGAAGAAAAAGAATACAAATCCATGCGCAAGCAGATTCAGGAAAAACTCATCAAATTCGCAACACGCGTACCGGTATTTATGTATCTGACCGATTACAGGGAGCGGTCGCTCCGCGATGTAATCACGCAACTGGAACCAGGGCTTTTCAAAAAGGTAACCGGGTTGGATGTCAAAGACTTTGAACTGCTCTGTTCGCTCGGCGTTTTCAATGCAAGTCTGATGAATGATGCGATTTTCAAATTCAAGCGATACGAGGATTCCAGCCTGTTCTATACCGGGATTGACAGGCATCAGGGCAAAGATATCGGCGGTTGGGATACCGTTATTCGCCGCGAAGAATATGCAAAGCTGTTCTACAATCAGCAGGCGACGATGGAAAATGACCGTCCGCCGGAAACGCTGTCGGATGACAGTGAACCGGAAGAAGATCAATCTCCCGTTTCACCCGTGTCTTTTGCTACCGTAAGGAAAACGCCGTCCCTTGTCACCGAACAATACGAAGTGAGGCCTGCGGCAAATCCTGTCGCGAAGCCGACACCGTCGCAAGCGCTGAAAGAAGAACCATATATCGCTCCGGATGTTCATAAAGGAGATGTTGTTGTACATAAGATTTTCGGAACCGGCACCATCACATGGATCGACAAGACAGGGAAACACATCCGTGTAAACTTTAATGCCGGAGAAAAAACATTCATTTTCCCGGATGCTTTCAAAGCGGGATTCTTGAAAATGTCCGTGGTAGCGGAGTCGTAAGTACATATAAACTTGACAAAATACAAGTATCGTAAGCAATTTGCGCTCAACCAACCGGTTGGGCGCTTTTCTTTTTGCCCTCTGCAATCTGAGAGATGCCCAATTGTAACGAATTTGAAAACAATGCATTTTTGGTACACTCAAACGCGAAAAAAGTGTGGAATACAGGGTGAGGGGGAAATTCACGGGACTTTTCGAAACAGGTAATCAAATCGCCGATTTTCTTGGCTACAGGAGTGTAGAGAAAAGTTTTTCGAAGAAAATTTCAAAACGGTTGTGGAAACACCGATTTTTTTGCCAGTAGAAGTGAGGGGGTGCACTTTTGCTTTTCCTGTGGCTATTAAGTGAAGGACAACGGAAAACGACGCTTGACATCCGTGCCTTTGGCAACCGAATATCACGCTCATTCTTTTTTCTTGCATGATAAGCCGCGCACAATTGTAACGATTTTGTAAACAATGCGATTTTGAGGTGGTCAAGCGCAAAAAAAGTGTGGAATACAGGGTGAGGGGAATTTTTGCGAGATCTTCTCCAGACCGGTTCAGAAGCACCGATTATTTTGCCAATAGAAGTGAAGGCATATTTTCCTCCTCCGCTCTTTGACAACCGAATAGCGTACTGCCGAGGGAACTCCCCGGTCCGCCCGAAAGGGCAAGCCCCCGAACGTGAGCGCCACGACACGGCAAGAGGAAAGTCGACGCCTCTTGCCGCCGAGCGATTCATCACGGTTTCGGATCCTGCCGGAAACAGGATGGCGGGAGCGGCGATGACAGGATCGGAGCGAATAATGATACTCCCGCATTCGGTGCGGTCTGCCGGCAGGCAGAAGATGCGATTTCGGGTTGAATGGATACCCGCGAATGCATTTGTGATTCTCGGTTCCTTGTAAACAGACACGGAACAGATCCTGCGAGATACTCCGCAGTACGCCAAAAAGAGAACCGCTACCGTTGTTCTCAAAATGAGAACAACGGTGAGAAAACCAGATTCACCGTTGGTATCAAAGTGGTACCAACGGTGAAAAACGAAAGGAAAAACATGAAAAATGTAAAACCTCTTGCTGTCATCGACAGCGAAACCTTAATGAATTCCGAATTTACGGAACGCAGATTCTGCGTGGAAACGCTGCTCCCGCAGGGGTTGTGTATGTTAGCCGGGGCACCAAAGATCGGCAAGTCGTGGATGGCACTCGACCTTGCCCTGCATGTCGCCAAGGGAGAGGCGCTGTGGGGGCTGAAAGTCCATCCGGGCACAGTTCTCTATCTCTGCCTGGAAGACGGCAACGGGCGCATCCACGACCGCCTGAATGCCATCACCGACGAGGGCGCGGGAAATCTCTTTCTGTCCTTTGAAGCCGATTCGTTGAATGACGGGCTGATTCCGCAGCTGATGAACTTCAAAAAAGAACACCCCGACCTTGCGCTTATTATCATCGATACCTTTCAGATCATCCGCAAGCCGGGAAACGATACCTCGTATGCAAGCGACTACGAGGAAGTACGACAGGTCAAGCGCCTTGCCGACGAGTTGAATCTGACGATTCTGCTGATTCACCATCTGCGCAAAATGGGAGACAGCGATCCGCTGAACAAGATCTCCGGTTCAACGGGCATTTCGGGTGCGGTGGACGCAGTGTTTGTTTTGGATCATGCGCAGAGGGGACAAGCCGACGGCGTTCTGGAATGCACGGGGAGGGACATCCCTTCGCGAAGGATCGAACTGCATTTCGATTCCAAGACCTGCATCTGGTCGTTGATGAAGGACAGCCTTGAGGCGCCGGAGATTCTGCTTCCGTCCGAACTTTCTTTGCTGTCGGAATTTATGAGGGCAGAAAAAGAATACCGTGGCGACAACTCGGAGTTTGCCGAACGCTACAACGCCTACGCCGGAACCCACCTATCTCCCAAAGCGCTCAAGCAGATGATGAATCGCAGCCAGCGTCTCCTTGCCGAGAATGGTGTGAAGTTTCAGAGCAAACGGAGCAACGGACAACGCTACTTATTTGTACAGTACCTTCCTTCCGCATTACCCAATGTGACGCAAAGTGCCGTAAGTGACGCACAAAACACGGTGTGTGAAACCTGCGTTCCTTCCGTCCCTTGCGTCCCTGACACATGAACGGCTTTCCGCTTTTTCACGGCTTTTGCCGTGGCGAGCAGAGCGCGTGGCTTTCCGCCCCGCACATTTTATGCGGGCTAAGCCCACACCCCTATTAAAAGGCAACAGGAGAGGAGTGATTCTTTGAGAATCCGAAACAAAAATATTCCCATCCGTGTAACGGAAAAGGAACTGGAAATCATCGACCGCAAGGCGGCAAAAGCAAAACTTTCCCGCACGGATTTTTTGGTTACTGCCGCACTCGGTAAGGAAATTACGCTGATGGAAGATCTGAAGCCGATCCTTACCGAACTGCGCCGGATCGGAAACAATGTCAACCAACTCACAAAACTTGCAAACGCAGGTGCCGTTCGTGTGGTCGGACTGCAGGATCTCACCGAGGCACTGGGCGAGATTCATGTGGCACTGATGCGAATCGCCCTGCACCGAAAGGAGGATGCCGTTGCCGATTCTGAAGCTGATCCGGTATAAAAGCGGCACCGATTTTCGCCCGTCCGTCATGCGCAATGTCATGGAATATTGCCTGCAGCCATCTAAAACCAAGATTAGAGAAGAGATTTTTTCTGTCACGGGTCAGAACTGCGTTCCCGCAATCGCCTACAATCAGTTTATGGCAACCAAGGAGTCATGGGGAAAAACGGACGGACTTCTTTTCCGCCACTATGTGCAATCCTTTTCGCCGGACGAAAATATTACTCCGCTGCAGGCAAACGAAATTGCCGGAGAGTTTGCCGCAAAAGCCTGGACGGGCTATGAAGTTCTGATTGCCACCCATATCGACCGGGCGCACATTCACTCGCATATGATCGTGAACACGGTGCATCCGGACACGGGAAAGAAACTGCATGAATCCCCGGACAATCTGAAAAAGCTCCGCGCTATCAGCGACGAAATCTGCCGCTCCCACGGAATCGCCACGCTGCCGCCCTATCGAAAAACCAAGGTTCACGGCATCGGCAACGGGGAATATCGCAAAGCAATTCAAGGGGAGAGCTGGAAGTTTCGTCTCTGCGGTGCGATCACACTTGCCATGGCGCGCAGTCTGTCACGCGAAGATTTTATCGAGGCCATGCGTCTGCAGGGCTACGGCGTGCGGTGGGAGGACGGCAGAAAACAGATTACCTACACCTGTTACCGTGACGGAAAATGCAAGGATGGCAGTTACCGCAAATGCCGTGACAACAAATTACACGACGAAAAATTCTTAAAGGAGAACATGGAATATGAATTCATCGTCCGACAGAACCTGCGCAAGGCTTTCGCCCGAAGAGCTGATGAAACGGAATATGCCGGTGCCGCTTCCGGAAGAAACGGTACCCGGGAACGAGCAGATCGACCGCCTGCGGGAAACGATTTTGCAGATGCAGGCTATGGCTTCGGCACTCGCCAGGCAGACAGCACAGATACAGGAGACACTCAAAGAGATGGAAGTCCGGCACCGGAAGGATTGGCAGACGATAGAAAGTTTGCAGAAGGAGATGAAAACACTGCTCCGCGACAAAGAACAACAGGTTGGGAATCTGCTCGACCGGACTTCTTTGCAGATAGAAAAATGCAATCGCCGGGATCTCATTACCCGATGGGTGCTCAACATTCTGTTCGCCCTGCCAAGCCTGCTCATTCTGGTACTGGTGATCTTGCAGGGATTGCTTCCGCTGTTTCAATTCTGAACAACGGGGATTCCGAGGGAAGTGAAGAAGAAAAACGCGAACGGGAAGCCCGAGAGAACGGCAACGCGATCGGTGCGGTCGTTGGCTCCGTCATCGGTCTTTTATCTGAACTTGATCCCGACTGCGACGAGGATTCCGACGAAACAGAAAGCGAAGAGAACACCTTTGGGCTGTTTATGTAAGAAAGAGAGGATGCTGAATGACCGGAAACAGAAATATTTTTGCGAACTATCCTGACTCCATGACACTGCGCGATGTGGCAAACGCCCTCGGCATCAGTACAAAGCTTGCCTCCCGCCTTGTGCGGGAGGGCAGTATTTACGGGGTAAAGGTCGGGCGCGAATACCGCGTTGCCAAAACCACCGTAATGGAATATATCATGGATCGACGCACACCCGGCGGTTACAAAAAGTGTGTTGGTTCTGTAACTTCGAACCCTAAGGGCTGGACTTGTGACAAGAAAAGTGATATGTTGTGTTCTGACATGGCAAAGGAGGTATGCTGAATGAAAAAAGAAACGGCGCTCTCAGGCAGTGTGCAGGAGAAGAACGGAAAGCTTTATGCCGTGATCGGGTACGGGGATCCGATCACAAAGAAGAGGAAATACAAGTGGATCGGGTTGAATCTTACACCGGATGCGAAAAAATCCGTCGTGAAGGCGGCACTGCGGGATGCGATTGCCGCCTTTACGGAGCAATACGAAAAGGAATGTCGCGGCATCCTTTCCCCCGAGGATTGTCCCTTCCTTGAATTTCTGCAGAGCTGGCTTGTCAATGTCAAGAAACCGAATGTGCAGAAATCGACCTACGACGGCTATGAGGAGCTGATCGAACGGCGGATACGCACCTTTTTCGGAGACAAGCTGACGCTGAAGGACATCACTCCGGTGCGGATTCAGGAATTTTACGCCTCCATCCGCGCTGACGGGTGCAAGGAAAAGACGGTGCTGGAGTATCACAATCTCCTGCACGATGCCTGCGGATGGGCGGTGCGGCAGGAGATCTTATTATCCAATCCGTTTGACAAGGTGGATCGTCCCAAACCGAAAAAATACTGTGCCTGCTACTACACCCCGGAGCAGGTGCAACTGCTGATGGAAGCCGCCAAAGGCGAGCGTCTCTTCCTCCCGGTCATCCTTGCCGCTTATTACGGCCTGCGGCGAAGCGAGGTTGTGGGGCTGAGGTGGAGCAACATTGATTTTGAAAATAAGCGGATTTATATCCGCAACAAGGCAAGCGAAGTCAAGGAAAACGGGAAATTGCAGACCGTTATCACCGATGAAATGAAAACCGAATCCTCCAAGCGTGCGCTTCCGCTCCTGCCGGAGGTGGAAAACATCCTGCGGGAACACCGGGAATTGCAGGATACTTACCGCCGCCTTTACCGTCGGGATTACGCAAAGGAATACCTCGACATGGTCTGCGTTGACCCGCTCGGCAACCTAATCCGTCCAAACTATATCAGCGAACGCTTCCCGAAAATGCTGAAAAAGAACGGATTGCCGCGCATCCGCTTCCACGACCTGCGCCATTCCTGCGCCTCCATGCTGATTGCGCACAAGGCGGGCATGAAGCAGGTACAGATGTGGATGGGGCATAGCAGCATCACAACTACGATGGACACGTATGGGCACCTGGACGATTCCGCAAAGATCGAGCTCGGAGAAACCATGTCCGAACTACTGAGGAAAAATAAGTATACGGAGGAACAAACAAATGAAGCCGGACGGAATCACAAAGGAGCAGCTTTATAAATTGCTCCATGTCTCCAAACGCAAAGCGAAATGGATGCTTGATAAGGGCATCATCCCGTGCGTGAACCGCGGGACAAAAACGCACACCTATCTCATCCGAATGGAGGATGTGCAGATATACCTCGAACGTTCCGACGCGGAGCGGAGCAAAGAGATTCCGACGGGACACTTCAATGCAAAGCCCGCAAAAAGCCACAGAAAAAGAGAAGCCCTCCCGCCGAGAGAACTGCGGGAGGAGGACAGACGGGCATTTGCCGGATATCTCAACGAGTTGCTTGCGGATGTGCCGGATGACCTGTCCGTCCTGCAAGCCTCCACCCTGACCGGGTACTGCGATAAAGCGCTCCTTCGCTGGATCGCAGACGGAACACTTTACGCCGTGCGTATCTGTTCGCAGTACCATATCCCGAAGGCCAAGCTGATCGAGTTCCTGTGTAGTGAGGGGATGGTGAAAAAGTCACTGAAACACTGTGAAATGATACGAGCATTTTACAGAGAATAACTTCCGCGAGGGGCTGAAACTGCCCCTCATTTTTCTAATGTTTTTTTCTGATTTTTCAACCTCGAAAAAGAAAAGTTCCTTTTGCTCAATGGAGCAGCCGGGTGTCAGGTGCTCTATTAATATTCCTCATCTTCACGCTGGCGGCGATTTTCTTCCTCTTCGGCTTTTCTTTTTTCTTCCTCTTCTTCACGCTTATATTCGCTGTCGTCCCAATTATAGACGTATTCGCCTTGGTCGTAACTGTACCCGTTTTTGTCTATGTACTCGTATTCACCCGTATCGTAATTAAAACAGTATTTCGTCATTCTATCATTCTTCTCCTTTCAACGAAATGATTTTGTCGAACGTCTCATTCAATTCTCGCAAGAGCTCTTTAATCAATGGCGTTCCGTATTTGCTTTCCACATGAATAATATTGGTCACAAAACCAACGTACTCGTGTTTTGCAGGGTTATAGAAAAATGAAACGAGATTATTATTCGAGTCAAATCTTAAATTGTATAGAGTCTGCTTCATTAGATAGTCTTCCATGTTGGTAGAATCGAATCCAAACGATTCTTTCTGATACTCGTATGATTTATCGATCAGATTTGTCAGCGTTTCAAATGACTTTTTATTGTGTGAGATCGCTCTTCTGATACACAATTCCACGGAATCGGTTCTGCCATTTGTCAGCATTTCTTCAATAACATCAGCAAGATATGGAAAGAGGAAGGTATTATCTTTTTTCTGCTGATTCTTTACTATGAATTCTTGAGAATAATAATCTATAATTTGATCGTTTGACAAAGCAATAGCACGAATCAAATCAATATTCTTTCGACTCTGTAAATCAATAGCCGGATAACCGACCATGTTGGCTTGATGCATTTCGGGGATCTCTCGAGCAAGGAGTGAATCCAATACGTCGAAATCTTCATTTTCTATGGCAAGTGCGATCGTTTTTATACGAAGCTCGTCCTGATACTGTAATTCCAAGGGTGTGTGCGTATCTATATACCCGATTTCACGCCTTTTTACGCTGGTTCCCGCACCGTATGTAAACCCAAAATGTTTCCATTCCGACATATCAACAAACCAAATAAACTTCTCATTTATGAGATATTTAATAAAGTCGTAGTTCTTAAACTCGAGCGCATAGTCGATCACCGACTTGCAATATTCGTCGCAATTAAGAAACAGCTTATCTTCGCGCTTCATATAGCGTTCCCAAACCTCTCGGTCATGAGAGAAGGCTATATCGTAGTTGGTCATATGGCTACTAATCGGCAAATGCACTTTTCCTGCAGAGAGGATTTCCTCGCACGATACCTCCAATAATTCGGTCACGTAGGGCAGATCATCGACTTGAATCCTCTTTACCCCTTTCAGAATTTGAGAAAAACGGTTAAGAAGCTTTCGGATCTCTTCATCGTTTGTCGAGCCGTCTCTCAGCTCAAGATAAGCTCTGCAAAATCTGCGGATAGAATCGTATTTTTTAAGAATAGTCTGTCTTAAGTAAATCCCGATCTTACGATCGTCTTTTTCCAACGTAAACATAAATGATTCCTCCTTTTTCCTTTGCCTAATTATAGCATAGAAACAGAGCCTCGTATATCCTTGTTTTGTGTACACGATATGTGTGCATATAATATTCAATGTTGAAATGTACACTATTCGTGTATATTATAATCCAACTTGCACCGTTTGTCAATCCGCAGAAAAAAGTTGCAAATGTCACTACTTTCAACCCGTTTTTAAGCAGAGGAACATATCTTTCATCTGTGGGCTTCATTACAGTGCCTTCGAATACCCCAGAAGGCAAAAAAAGAGTGCCGACGGCACTCTCGTTTGGCGGAGGGAAAGGGATTCGAACCCTTGTGAGATTGCTCTCAAACGGTTTTCAAGACCGCCTCGTTATGACCACTTCGATATCCCTCCGTATAAACGGAACTATGAAATTGTATTAGAAAAAACATTAGAAGAAAAAACTTTGCTGTCCGAAAAGTGCGTGTGTTTCCCTCAAATACGGGGCTTTTTCGCTGATTGCTTCCGCTGTGGCAAGGAGGTTTCAAGATTGCCTTGTTATGATCGCCGTAGTTTGTCGACGAATACCGAGATATCCTTCCGCATATAACGATTCAAATTTGCTTTTGTCAAAAAACACTTCTAAGTATTTCATATGCAAACGACAAAACGCTATCACGCTGAAACAGTGTCATTTTAACACATACGGTGTGATTTGTCAAGTATTTTCTTGAAATTATTCCCTATAGGTGAGCTAAAGTTTCCATGGAGTGAATTCTCAAAGTAAATTTCGTCGTGGAAGATACTTTGAAAATTTACTTTTGTATGTCGGGCGGCACGAAAACTCCTTCCTGATATTGAAATTTGAGGGGAATTGTGGTACAATGAAAGCGAATTGGAAGTTGGAGATTTTCTATGAGTACGATAAAAGAAATCCTGCATAAAGAGAAATAACAGAAAAACATATTGAACAGCTTCGGCAGGAAGGGAAGCAAGGGGTTCGCTATACGGCTATGATGCTGGATATTCCGTTTTTGCTATTGGGGCTGCTCAGTGATATTGGTTGGATCATACATCTGATTGCCGGCATGATTTATTTTTGCAGAAACGGTTTTCACTATGGGTTGGACTACATAGCGCTTGCTGCGTTGGTAGCTGTCGTGTTCGGTGTTGCTTACCTTATTTATCTGAACAAAATACATGAAAAGGAAATTGCCACAAGGTAGCAAAAAAATTTAAGCTTTGGGATGACGGCTTATGCGGGACTCGCAGGGGCTGTAATCGGCATATTTCAGATTGTGCAATATACAGGCGTTTCGGCGGAGCCCGTGTGGATGGTTATCGGCGGCTTTGTTAACTTTGCCGCGGGATTTGCCCATCTATCTTTCATTCAAAAAAGGGATTTTTTATGGGGTAAAATAATCCCTGATCTGTTTTAGGGACATATATGCATAGATTGCGCAACCGGAAGGTTGTTGCAAATATGAAAACAGTTTTTGATTGATATGTGTACGATATATTGACGGTATGACGAAATTATGATATAATATACCCCGTACGTATGTGCATGGTTTCTTGCTGGTATTATCGCTGATACAATCATTTGCCGGCGGGGAGGGTCTTCTTTTGATGCGGATAAACCAACCGGTTCGGTATGAAAAACGACAAGAAACCTTGACGCTGACTTGAAATACCGGATGAACGGAGTAGATGAGAATGGGAAAAATTTTGGTTTCAAAAGCATATTGCGAGCGGGGATATGTGAAATACGGATTTGATACAGACGCGAGGCATTTACCGGAGCATATTGCGGCGCTTTCCAAACTGTTAAGCAAAGGTTCCTACATGGTAGAACTGTTTTCCGCATGTCCGATCAATGCGGCTATGCAGAAGACAGATCCGTTTCCGGCAGAGAATCGGGGGATGTCATACTATGTGTTCCTTGATGTGGGGCATTTGTTCCAAATGGATTTGTCTGCGCTTCGATTTTGCTGTATATGTTCGTCAGAGACCTATCCGTCGACGTTAACCCACAGAAGTTTGGTTGCCGAAGCTTCTTTTTCTTTGTGTTGGGACAATTATATCGAATCATCTGAGCTGGTGGTGCGAAAAAGGGACTATCCGAATTCTGTATTGAAGGAACTGTATCTTTTCTGACTGAAGCCGTGCAATATCGCTCTATCAATAAAGAGGGGCTGTCGCTGAATTTGCGGCAGCCCGTTTGTTATGGTAATTGAAAAGATGCGCTGTTATTGCACGGCAGTCAGACCGGACTGTGCGATGGTGGCGCTTTTTTCGATGGTTTCACCATTGCGCTCTATGGTGAATGTTACAGTGTCGCCCACCCGTGCGGACAGCATGGCATCCACTACGATAAACGTGCGTGTGATTTCGTATTTTTTACCGTTTATCGTAACGGCGCGAAGAAGATCGCCGGATGCAAGAACACCGTCCGCAAGACTGCCGTCGGTGACGCTTTCAACGCTGACATCTTCGAGTATGATTGCCTCCTGTGTATCGTCATCAAAGACCGCGCGGGAGGTTGACGCTTTGACGGTAATGCCGATGATACAGCGGTATGCGTTTTTATTCTGCGTTCCGTAGCAATAGTCGATGATGCTTTGTGCAACGCCTGCGGCAATGTTGGAGGGAATTACATAGCCGACGTTATCCACATCACTTTCCACCAGTTTTGCATTGGTAATGCCGATTAGTCTGCCGGACTGGTCGAAAGAACCTCCGCCGCTGTTGCCGGGATTGATCGCAGCATCAATCCGGATCAGGCGCATCTGTCCGGCAGTGCGTTGATCCGCAAGTGTTATGTTGATATATTCGGAATCCACGTTGACAATACCCGAGGTCACGGCAATTCCGTTGCCTTCCGCATTGCCGACCGCGATAATATTCTGACCGACATAAACTTCATCCGAATTTGCGAATACTGCCGCTTTGGAAAAGCCGGACGCAAGCAGTTCCGATTTCTGGACGTGGAGTACCGCGATATCATACGCCATGGATCCGCCCACATACGTAGCGGGAATTGCATATGCATCGGATTCCGACCCGTAGACGTAGACATGAATGTTATCGCTGATGCCGGCGGATGCGCTTGCGGAGTAAATCACATGGTAGTTGGTGATAATGAATGCTTCACCTGTTGTCTCATCCAGCCGGTAAATGACGCCGGATCCGGAGGAGGTGGACTGGTATGTTTCGGTTCCGCCGTAACCGAAGAAATGGTTTCCGCCGTTGACTGTGAAGGTAGCGCTGACGCTGACTGTACTACGGATGGCAGTGCCGCTGGGATTGACCAACGGATCTGTGCCGACGGTCCCGGTATCAGCGCCGGTTTCTGCTGTGGATGTGGAATTTTCACCTTGATCGGTTGCCGGTGTCGTTCCTTTTGAGGAGGATATTTGCACTCCGGTGGTTGTTTCCTCCGCATTGTTCTTTGTGCAGGTAGAGATGAATTTGCCGCACGAAAACAAAGAGAGCGTGCAGAACAGTATCATCACAAGTGCTGTGAGAGACAGCCAAAGGGAATGTCTTTGATTGGTGGTATGCATGAATAAAGCCTCACTTTCTTTTATGCAATCAGTTTACTATGAGATCTTTATTGTTTCGTGCCGACAAACGGGATTTTATGTGACGAGAAATGAATATCCGTAAAAAATTGTCTAATGGTGACGGAAAGAGGCGACGCTGCATAGAATAGTAAGGAAAGCACTGCTTTGATCAGCGCGCTGTGTGCACGGCAGTGCTTGCCAAGAGAAAAGGAGGAATATTCCAATGCCTGAAAACAGAATGCCTTGTGCGACCGGCAACGGCAGGGAAACGGTCTGTATTGAAACAAACCGCATTTTTGATTCGTGCAGAGACCGGGACTGTTTCGAAAACACCCGTGTATTCCTGAACGGATTGGGCAGAGAGATCATTGAACACACTGGCAACGTGCGTGTGAAGCGTGCGGAGATTGCGTGGACCAATATCACGGCAGAACCGGTGCAATTCAACCACGGGTTCTTTGCGGTAGATATCCGTTATTTTGTCCGTCTCGTTTGCGAAGCATGTGTCGGACCCGGCAGAGCACAGGAGTTTGAGGGAATTGCAGTGCTGGATAAGCGCGTAATTCTGTACGGCGGCGAGAGCCATGTCAACGTGTTCCGATCTTCCGGTGACGGCGGATTCTGCAGTGTACCCGAGCCTTGCTGTTCCGAACGTAATGCACCCGATGTAGTGGTGGAGGTTGTGGACCCGATTGTGCTGGATGCTAAGGTTGTGGAGCCGAAGCAACACTGTTGCTGTTGTTGCTGTGCCTGCGACATTCCGGATGCCGTTCTGACCCGTGTGGATGGCAGTATCGTGGACGATGACCGCGATGACGGCAGACATCTTGCGGTCTCACTGGGAATCTTCTCAGTGATCCGTATGGTGCGTCCTGCGCAGTATTTGGTCCAGGCGTCCGAATACGCGGTGCCGGATAAGGAATGTGTACAGCCGGATTCCGAGGACCCCTGCGGTGCATTCCGTGCAATGCCGTTCCCGGCAAATGCATTTTCCCCGCGCGGACCCGGAGAACCCCGCACGTCGGATCGTTCCCGCTGCGGTTGCTGAACGCTAAAAAAGGGGGCAAAAAGCCCCCTTTTGGAATGCCTGGTATATTTTTATTGCTCTTCCTCATACATATTCTCGGATTCCGGCAGTGCCTTTTCCTCTGCGGCATCTGTGCTGTCTGCGGCGGGTAGAGCGCCTGCCGTGTCGGAACGTTTGATATAAGTCGGGAGTCCCTCTCCGCGGATGCAGGCGCCGTCCACAATGACCTCTCCGATTTCGGGACGGGAGGGAACTTCATACATGATTTTGAGCATGGCGTTTTCCATAATGGCGCGCAACCCTCTGGCGCCCGTATTCCGCTCCAGAGAGAGCTGTGCCACTGCCTTCAGCGCGTCATCGGTCAATGTCAGCTTAACATTGTCCAACTCCAGAAGGCGCACATACTGTTTGACCAGGGAGTTCTTGGGTTCACGGATAATGCGCATCAGTGCATCCGCATCCAGATCCTCCAAAGTGGAGATGATGGGAAGCCGTCCGACAAGCTCCGGGATCAGACCGTATTTTACAATGTCGTGCGGCGTGACATCACGGAAAATCCCCTGCGTGGATCTCTCCGCCTTCTTGCGGATTTCGCTTTCAAAGCCGATGGTTCTGCCGCCTTTGCGCTGTTCAATGATTTTATCCAAACCGTCGAAAGCGCCGCCGCAGATAAACAGGATGTTTTCCGTATTGATGCGGATGAATTCCTGATTGGGGTGCTTGCGTCCGCCCTGCGGGGGAACATTCGCGACAGTGCCTTCCAGAATTTTGAGCAGGGCTTGCTGAACGCCCTCGCCGGATACATCGCGTGTAATGGAACGGTTTTCACTCTTCCGTGAAATCTTGTCGATTTCATCAATATAAATGATGCCGCGCTCGGCAAGTTCGATATTGTAATCTGCTGCCTGAATCAGGCGAAGCAGAATATTTTCCACGTCTTCGCCTACGTACCCCGCTTCGGTCAATGTCGTTGCGTCCGCAATAGCAAAGGGAACACGCAGGGTTTTGGCAAGTGTCTGGGCAAGGTAAGTTTTTCCGACGCCGGTGGGACCGATCAGAAGGACGTTGCTTTTCTGCAATTCCACCTGCTCGTCTTTGGCGGCGCCCTTTTTGCTTCGTTTGGTCGCCTTTGAGGCGGTGGAGGAGCGGGTCAGGATCCGTTTGTAGTGATTGTAAACCGCAACGGAAAGGGTGATCTTTGCCTCATCCTGCCCGATGACATATTCATCAAGGGATTCCTTGATCTTTTGCGGTTTGGGAAGTGCGGAGAGAGAAAGGTTGCCGAAACGGTTGGTTTCTTCTGCGGTGGATTCCATGATCAGCTCATTGCATGCAGATACACAGAAGTCACAGATATAGACGCCGGTAGGTGAGGGAATCAGAAAATTGACTTCATTTTCCCGTCTGCCGCAAAAAGAGCAGTAACGTACCGTGCCGTGCGGCGTCCGACCTTCCCCCTTGTTTGTGGTATTTGACATAGTCTTGTTTACCTTTCTTCCGCATTGTCAGGCGCGCTTTTCCAAAATTTTATCGATCAGACCGTATTCCAGCGCCATTTGAGCCGTCATAAAATTGTCGCGGTCCGTGTCGTGCTCAATCTGTTCAATCGGCTTGCCGGTACGCTCGGATAAAATCCGGTTGAGTGTATCGCGCGTACGCAGGATCACTTCCGTGCGGATTTTCAGGTCGCTTGCCTGACCCTGTGCACCGCCCAGGGGCTGATGAATCATGATTTCACTGTTGGGGAGCGCATAGCGCTTGCCTTTTGTACCCGCTGCCAAAAGAAAGGCGCCCATACTGGCAGCCATACCGATGCAGATGGTAGATACATCGCATTTGATAAAATTCATGGTGTCAAAGATTGCCATACCTGCGGTAACAGACCCGCCGGGGCTGTTGATATAGAAGGAGATGTCCTTGTCGGGATCCTGCGCCTCCAGGAAAAGAAGCTGTGCCACCACAAGGGATGCAGTTACGTCATTGACCTCGTCAGAAAGAAAAACAATCCGGTCGTTCAACAGGCGGGAGAAAATATCATAGGAACGCTCCCCTCTGCCGGTCTGCTCAATGACCATGGGAACCAAGGCGTCACGCATAAAATTCGGCTCGTTCATGTGTTGCGGTTCATCCTTTCATAAATGTTTTCAGTGTGTAAGAAGTGCGTTGCCGCGCTGAACGGCAACGCACACGGAATACGCTTACTCCTTATCTTCAGCCTTCGGGGCTTCTGCGGTGTTTTCCTCGGCTTTGGGTGCATCTGTAATGACGGCATCCGCCTTGACGAGATCCATTGCTTTTCTGACGGCAATATCCTTGCCCATGTCTTCATTCGACACAAGTGCCTTGATTTGGTCCTCAGGCATATGATATGCATCGGCAAGTTTTTTGATCTCTGCATTGATTTCCTCGTCGGAAACTTTTATGCCTTCCAATTCGGCAATCTTTTCCAGTGCCAGACGGTATTTCAGACGCTTTTCCGCATTGGGACGCAGCTGATCGCGCAACTGATCCAGTGTCATGGAAGTATACTTGAGATAAGTGTTCAGGTCCATGCCCTGTGCACGCAGGCGGCTGTCGTAGTCGCGGACGTAGTTTTCTGTTTCTGCCTCGATCATGGAAGCGGGAATCTCACCCTGCACCTTTTCAATCAGTGCATCTGCAAGCTGACCTTCCACTTCGGCGTCCGCAGATTCTGCCTTTCTCTTTTCCAGTTTCGCCCGCACATCGGCACGATATTCATCCATGGTATCAAATTCCGATGCATCTTTTGCAAAGTCGTCATCCAGTTCGGGAAGTTCCACACGGGTGATTGCATTGAGCTTGGTCTTGAAAACAGCGGGCTTTCCGGCGAGCTCTTCCGCATGATAGTCGGCAGGGAAGGAAACATTGACGTCGAACTCGTCACCGATATGGTGTCCGACAATCTGATCTTCAAATCCGGGGATAAACTGACCGGAGCCAAGCTTCAGGGAGTGATCCTCGCCTTTTCCGCCTTCAAACGCAGTGCCGTCGATAAATCCTTCAAAGTCGATCTTGACCGTGTTGCCTGTCTCTGCGGCATGATCCGTGATTTCGATCTCACGGGCGTTGCGCTGACGCACAATATCAATTTCCGCATTGACTTCGTCATCGGTGACGCTGACTGCGGGTTTGGTTGCGGGGATTCCCTTGTAATCGGCAATTGTGATTTCAGGTTCGACATCAACCTTGGCAGAGAAAACAACACCGTCGTCCATGGATACGACATCAAAAGCGGGGCGACCAACGGGCTTGATGCCGGCTTCTTTTACGGCTGCCTCATAGGCATTCGGAATAACTTCATTCATTGCATCTTCATAGAAGGCCGCCTTGCCGTAGATTTTTTCCACTACGCTTCTAGGCGCCTTGCCCTTGCGGAAGCCGGGTACCGTAATCTGCGGTGCTTTTTTACGGTAAACCTTTGTAATGGCATCCTCAAAGGTTGCCTTGTCAACAGAGAATTCCAGCGAGTAGCTGCTATGTTCTCCTTTTTCTGCTTTGATCAGACTCATTGAAACGATCCTCCAATAGAAATTGTGATTTTTACATTCAGATATATTTTACATATTTTTTGTGTGTTTGTCAAGAGCAAATACGAATATTTTCGATTCTGCCTGCATATTCCGACCGCTTATGGATCCTGCGGCGGAAGGGCAATCAATTTCGGCAAAAATTCAAGGTAGTCCGCGGCACAAAAAAGAAATTGCGGCGGGGCAGCGGCAGTGACCTCGGGCGGAAGCACAGTGACGTTGTGGATGTGTCCGAAGGCGCACACGCGGACATCATACTCCCGTAAAAGCTCCAAAAACGGGACGGAAACAAAATCCATCCATACGGGCGGAAAATGCAGAAACGCGCAAATCGGCAGTTTTTTTCCGGATTCTGCGGCGTGCGCATTTTGCAACTGCTTTGCGGCATCAAGGCTCAGGCGCAGTCTGCCAGTTTCGCGGGCAACCATTTTGTCAAAATCGACCTCTCCGACGGTATTCTGGATTTTTTTGTCGGAAAACCAACCGCGCGTACCGCACACAACAGCGCCCGGTAACAGGTAGGCGTTGTTATACAGAATCGAGAGGGAAGTGAAGCCGTGTTCGCAGAAAAAACGGTTCATCTTGGCGGCGGGGGTTCAACAGGAAATA
>FR890459.1:3529-4122 GCA_000433415.1 Clostridium sp. CAG:448 | reverse complement strand
ACCAGAAATCATGGTTTCCTTTGCCGATCAGCTTTTTGCCCGGCAGGGAATCCAAAAACGCAAAATCGCTTACGGATTCCTCCAGTGTGGTTGCCCAGGAAATGTCCCCGGGGCAGATGACATAATCTTCGTCGGAGACGACCCTGCGCCAGTTGGCTTCCAGGCGCGCGCGGTAATTTGTCCAGCGCACACCGAATTTTTCCATGGATTTATCTGTCTTTGTGTTGGTGGATAAATGCAGATCTGCAATGGTGAAAATTGCCACAGTCGGGGCTCCTTTCTTCTGCGGTACCGGCGTATAACTGCTCTCGTAGAGGGAATACTGTTCTTATCCGAGAAAAAGGAGATGAATCAAAATGGATAAGAACAATGATTGCGGATGCCGTATTGATCACCCGATCAAGGGGATCAAGTGTGACGTAAAGAACTGTGTTTACCACAAGGATGATTATACCTGCAACGCAGGTGAAATCGCAGTAGGACCCTCTTTTGCTACCGACTGCGGCGACACTGCGTGCCGTACCTTCGAGCAGAAAAAGGATTCCACCGTCGGCTGATTGACTCTCATACAATTCCCGGCGCCCTTGGCCTCC
>FR890459.1:2157-3520 GCA_000433415.1 Clostridium sp. CAG:448 | reverse complement strand
CCTTGGGCTCCGGGGGGGGGCATATAAGGAATCCACGCAGGACACTTACGATTTTTTGATATAGGACAGGAGTTCTTCTTTCATGTTACCTGCATCAATGACGCGGTCGAAACGAATAGGACGTTGATCGAGATCCCGAAGCGGATAAGGAACGGGAACGCCTGTGTACGCGGAGAGCAGCGCAGTTGCCTCCAGCGGGTCATTGACCGGCTTTTCCGTCAGGGCGCCGTAAACATCCGCAGCAAATTTGAAAGGACTTGCCGTGGAATCGATCAGCATGGGGCAAGGTTTTTTTTCGGATGCGAGGTATCGGTCTGCGCAACAAAGTCCGACTGCCGTGTGAGGATCCGCAAGGTAGTGCAGATTCTCCCAGTAGGTGTGGATGGTCCGGGCGGTTGATGCCTCATCCGCAAAGCCTCCCGCAAACGTTTCCGCGATTTTTTGCAGGGTTTCCCGATCTACCGTATATTTGCCTGTTTCGGACAGCTCACGCATCCACATGCTTGTTTTTTCTGTTCCCGCGATGAAAGAAAGCAAACGCTCCAGGTTGCTGGAAATCAGGATGTCCATGGAGGGGGACATGGTCAGATGGAAGGGACGGTTGCGGTCATAGGTGCCTGTTGCAAGGAAATCGGTCAGGACATTGTTGCAATTCGAGGCACAGAGCAGCCGCCGGATGGGAAGTCCCATGGATTTTGCCAGGTAAGCCGCAAAAATGTTGCCGAAATTGCCCGTCGGAACGCAGATGTCAATTTCTTCCCCCATGCGGATGTGTCCCTGCCGATACAGATCACAGTAGGCAGATACATAGTATACAATCTGCGGAACCAATCGCCCCCAGTTGATGGAATTGGCGCTGGACAGGATATATCCCGCTTCCGCAAGTTCTCCTGCCGCAGAGGAATCGGCGAAAATCTGCTTGACACCCGCCTGCGCGTCATCGAAATTGCCGCGGATGGCGCACACATTGACATTATCTCCGGTCTGAGTAGCCATTTGCAGCTTCTGTACGCGGCTGACGCCGTCTACCGGATAAAACACCATGATCTTTACCCGCTCCACGTCCTTGTAGCCCTCCAATGCCGCTTTTCCCGTGTCGCCGGAGGTGGCAACCAGGATCAGGGCATTTTTGTTTTCCCCGGTTTTGCGCAGGGCGCGGGAAAGCAGTCTGGGCATGATCTGCAGAGCCATATCCTTGAACGCCGCAGTAGGACCGTGCCAAAGTTCCAGAATATAGCGGGAGGCGCCCGCGGGGACGACCGGTGCGGTGCCGCCCGGAAAGGCATTTTCGCCGTATGCCGAAGTGGCGTCGGTGAGCAGTTCTTCATAGGTATAGTCGGTCAGAGAGAGCGGCAGGGGGGGA
>FR890459.1:0-2090 GCA_000433415.1 Clostridium sp. CAG:448 | reverse complement strand
CAGCCGGTGGCAGCGTCGGAATCTCGCAGGGAATGAACAGTCCGCCGTCGGGAGCGAGCCCTTGTTTGATGACATAGGCGGAATCGTATTCTCTGCGTAAAGGATCTCTTGTAGAGCGGTATTTCATGGTTAATTCGTTCCTTTCGGGAGTTTTTTTGCTTGCCGTGACATCGGAACCGGAACCCGGTCAAAGTACGCGGTCAAAGAAATTCTCGTAGTTTTTATGGAAAATCCGGTCAATCATCTCGTCGCTGTAGCCACGTGCGGACATTTCATCGGCGATTTTCGGCAGGTCTGCGATGGAAGAGAAGCCCTCCGGCAGATCGGTGCCGTCCAGATCACAACCCAAACCCAGGCAGTTTTCCGCACCCAATTCGCAGTAATGATCAATATGGTCAACGACGTCTTTGACGGTTGCGGGAGCCACCGAGGTGTCACGCAGATGCGGCGGGCAAAGGCTGACGCCGACAATGCCGCCCAATTCCATCAGCGCGCGCAGATGTCTGTCGCGCAGGTTCCGTGTATGCGGGTGCAGCGAATAGGAATTAGAGTGTGTTGCGATGAAAGGCTTTCCGAATTCTTGCGCAATGGGGATCAGGTCGTCCACACTCTGCTCGGAAGCGTGCGAAATGTCCGGAATGATACCGATTTCAAAACAACGGCGAGCCACCTGTTTGCCGAAATCGGTCAGCCCTTTTTCCGTGTTATGAGAGCCGCCGATACAGGTTTCTCCTCCCCAAAGCAGCGTCAGATAGCGTACCCCGCGGGCATAAAGCTCTTCCAGGCGCGAAAGATCGCCCGCCAAAAGGCGCGCGTCCTCGACGGCAAGAAAGGCGGCACGCTTTCCCTGTGCCCATGCGGCACGCCGCTCTTCGCCGTTCCGAACCTGCACGATGCGATTGGCATTGGTATTCAGTTCGTCGGAAAAGAAATCGGTGATAGCGAGAAAATCGTGATAACAGGTCTGATCGTCGTGCCGGCGGTTGGACCATACGGCGAAGAACTGTGCGTAATTTTCAAATATTTCGGCTTTGTCCAAAGCAATATGGCAGGAACTGCTGGCAAGATGCTCGCCTCTGCCAAAAAGCTCGGAAGCGGTGTCGCAGTGAGTGTCAAATAAAGACAGCTTGCGTTCTTTTTCCATGGTTTCTCTCCTTTTGTTGTCGTTACCGGACTTGCCCGTAAGCGCCGAACGCATCCGGAATATGATTGATTTTCAGTATTTTAGGCTGCCTGCGCATTCCCTCCGGCGGCGAGAGATAAACTTCGATCACGTCCAAACGAGGCTGTTTATCGGTCGCATGCAGGGCAAGGTAGGCTTTTGCCGCATCTGCGATGTTCTTGCGCTTGGTGTAGTCCATGGCGGTCGCCGGACGGTAGCATGTGGTTTCGGGGGAGCGGCAGGTGCGGGTTTTGACTTCGACAAAGATGAGGAAGTCGCTGTTTTCGGCGATAATGTCAATTTCTTTATGCGACAGGTGCAGATTGCGTTCCAGAATGGTATAGCCGCTGTGGCGCAGGTAACGTGCCGCGGCATCTTCGCCGATTTTGCCCGTTTTTTCCTGATCGGTCATGACGGTGTCCCTTCATTCCGTTCCGTATCCTGATCCAGAAAACGGATGAACTTTTTGCGATGAATGGGGGAGGGACCGTATGTGCGCAGCGCATTCATATGTTCTTTGGTGCCGTATCCTTTGTGTTTCGCGATGCCGTACTGCGGGTATTGCCGGTCAAGCTCCAGACACAGCTGATCCCGTGTGACTTTTGCAAGAACGGATGCGGCGGCGATGGAGGGAGAAAGCGCATCTCCGTGGATGACCGCACGTGCAGGCAGCGGAAAATCACGTGCAATATTGCCGTCAATCAGCGCATAATCGGCAGGTACACACAGGGAAGCAATGGCGCGGCGCATTGCCAGCAGATCTGCTTCCAGGATGTTGAGCCGATCGATTTCCTCGACGGTCGCCTGTGCAACGGCATAGGCAACCGCATGTGTGCGGATGGTATCAAAAAGAGCCTCTCTGCGCTTTTCGGTCAGCTTTTTGGAGTCGTTCAGTCCGGGGATTTCCAGTCCTACCGGCAAAATACAG
>FR890458.1:1086-2931 GCA_000433415.1 Clostridium sp. CAG:448 | reverse complement strand
GGTTTCCGCATCTTCCGCATCTTCCGCATCTTCCAAATCCCGCTTGCGGTTGGCTTCCAGTTGCTCCTGCACCATCATGTCCTTAACCTTCATCAGGCGGGTGGTGTTGCCGCGCTCGTTTTCGTCCAGCTTCATGCGGATCGACTTGATGGCGGCAAGATACCGCGGCATCATGATATACTCCAGTGCGTTCACGCGGCGGCGCGTCTTTTCGATTTCCTGCGCCAAAAGCTGCGCGGTCTTTTCCATCTGCGCCAGGCGCACCAAATCCGTAAGCACCGAATTGAGCGCCTCCACCGATGCGTCCAGTTCTCCGGTGGTAAAGGCAAGACCGTAATTGCATCCCTGCGCGCGGGTGTTCCCCGTCATATCCAACGTAAACACCGGCACATTGACGCTCATGACGTTCTTTTTGGACACCTCCAGCCGGCTCTCCTGTTTCGGACAGATCAGCGCTTCCTCCAGCATTGCCTGCCCGCAGACCGCGCCGGCAACCGAAAAGGCACCGTACACCCCGGCAAGCGCCTCCTCCACCTTCTGCCGCAACGCCTTGTTTTCCCTGACCACAATCAGAAACTGCCGCATCAGCTCATCGCGTTTGTCCTTGAGCAATTTGTGCCCGCGGCGTGCCGTATTGTACCTTGCCTGGAGCTTTTTCAGCTCCATCCGCGTCGGATTCACCCGTAATTCCGCCATTGCTTTCTCCTTCTGTGCGTTCTGTGCGTTTCGCATATTCTGTATGTTCCGCGCATCTCACGCACGCACTCTGTTGTGCCCGCTTTTCTGCGGCGGGCGCGCCTTTATCTGTTCCAGTACTTCTCAACCAGTGCCGGCTTGATCCGCTTCATTTCGGATTTGGGCAGGATGCGCAACAGCTTCCATCCCAAATCCAGGGTCTGTTCAATGGTGCGGTTCTCGTAAAATCCCTGGTTGATATATTCCGCCTCGAATGCGTCGGCGAACTTGGCATACAGCCGGTCGGTCGGCGTCAGTGCCTCCTCGCCCAGCACCACCATCAGCTCCTTTGCCTCCTTGCCTCTGGCATAGGATGCGAACAGCTGGTTCATAACACCCGCGTGATCCTCACGCGTTTTCCCTTCGCCGATTCCCTTGTCCTTGAGTCGGGACAGGGACGGCAGCACATCCACCGGCGGCAGATAGCCCTTGCGGTACATCTCACGCGAAAGGATGATCTGTCCCTCGGTAATGTATCCGGTCAGGTCGGGAATGGGGTGGGTCTTGTCGTCTTCCGGCATGGTCAGAATCGGGATCATGGTAATGGAACCCTCGCTGCCCATCTTACGCCCTGCGCGCTCGTACATGGTGGCAAGGTCCGTGTAAAGATAGCCGGGATAGCCGCGGCGTCCGGGCACTTCCTTCCGTGCGGCAGACACTTCACGCAGTGCCTCGGCATAGTTGGTAATATCGGTCATGATGACCAGCACGTGCATATTGCAGTCAAACGCCAGATACTCCGCCGCGGTCAGCGCCATACGGGGCGTGGAAATACGCTCAATGGCGGCGTCCGAGGCGAGGTTGATGAACAGCACCGTCCGGTCAATCGCGCCGGTCTTCTTGAAATCGGAAATGAAGAAATCCGCCTCTTCAAAGGTAATCCCGATGGCGGCAAACACCACGGCGAATTTGGAATCCGAATTGCGCACCTTTGCCTGACGCGCGATCTGCGCGGCAAGATTGGCATGCGGCAGACCGGAACCGGAAAAGATGGGCAGCTTCTGTCCCCGGACCAGGGTGTTCAGTCCGTCAATGGTGGAAATCCCCGTCTGAATAAATTCCGAGGGGTAGTAACGTGCGGCGGGATTGATCGGGGAGCCGTTGATGTCC
>FR890458.1:0-1048 GCA_000433415.1 Clostridium sp. CAG:448 | reverse complement strand
CAGACGCGCGCCGCCGTCGATCGGTTCGCCCATGCCGTTGAACACACGCCCGAGCATGTGCGGAGAAACCGGCAGTTCCACCCCGTGTCCCGTAAAACGCACCTTGGACTGCGCCAGATTGAGTCCGGCGGCGGAGTCGAAAAGCTGCACCAACACGTTCCGTCCGTTGACCTCCAGAACGCGGCACCGACGCACCTCGCCGTCCGGCAGTTCAATCTCGCCCAGTTCGTCGTACTTGACGCCCTCCACCTGCTTGACCAGCATCAGAGGTCCGGCGACTTCTTCTATGGTTCTGTATTCTCTAATCATTTCGGCTCATCCTTTCCCCGCACTCAGTCATTCTTTGCGGCTTCGACCAGGGCATCCAGCTGACTGCTCATTTCACGGATCACATCCTGCGCCTCCGCGCGGTAATTCTCGTACGGAACCGCCTTGAAACGTCCGATCCGCTCCCGCACGGGCAGGGTGGAAACGGCTTCGATATCCGCCCCGGCGCGCACGGCTTCCCGCGCCTTTTCCTCAAAGGTAAAGACCAGTCGCATCATGGTTGCCTGCTTGTCAAGCTGCGTAAAGGAATCCACGTCCTCAAACGCATTCTGCTGCAGAAAATCCTCCCGGATGGACTGTGCCGCCTCCAGGGTCAGCCGGTCCTCGGGCGAGAGCGCGTCCATACCGACCAGTTTGACAATCTCCTGCAGATCGGACTCGGTCTGCAGCGTCTTCAGGCATCTGCCCGTCAGCGCCGACCAGTCCCTGTCCACATGCTCGCCGTACCAGCCCTCCAGGCGGGCCCGGGAAAGCGAAAAGGAGCGGTCCCGGTACAGCGAATAGGAATTGAGCCAGTTGATCGCCGGGAAGTGCCGCCGGTAGGCAAGCGAAGCGTCCAGTCCCCAGAACACCTTGACAATCCGCAGCGTCGCCTGGGTCACAGGCTCGGAAATATCACCGCCCTGCGGCGAAACGGCGCCGATGGCGGACAGTGCGCCCTGCCGTTTGTCCGAACCGATGCAGACCACTTTTCCGGCGCGCTCGTAGAACTGCGCAAGCC
>FR890457.1 GCA_000433415.1 Clostridium sp. CAG:448 | reverse complement strand
CAGAATCCGGCGGAAGTGGGCGGTATTCCCGCCTGCGGCATTGGGTGTGGCGTAGTCGCCGAACACGTCGTAGTCAAGCACCGACAGATTTTCCCCCTCTGCCCCGGCGGCATTCTCCTTGAAGAGAATCCGGAAGGATTTCTGCATCATCCCCAGCGACCCCTTGCCGTTGAGGGCAATTTCGGTCTGCGAGGCAAAGACGCAGGTGCCGTCCGGCGAAAACCATTCGACATAGGCGCCCGCCTTCCGGTGCGCACCGTCCGCGTCGGTCACGGCGGGGTTGTAAATCCCCTCCTCCCCGGCAAGCGCGTCCGGATCCAGGCTGACGTTGACAATCTGCACCCCGCTCTCGGTCAGATCGGTGCCGATGAAGTAGGTTGCCGTCGTCAGCGGCGTGCTTTCCCCGTCGCACACGGCGTATGCCTTGACCGTCGTGCCGCCCGCCTGGGTCAGCACGCTCGGCAGATAGTTGGTCCCGAGATATGAGCCGATGCCCACCGTGGTCAGCCCCCAGGTGCGCGCGGCAGTGCTGCGCAGAAGGACCGGTTCTTCGTAGGTCAGCGGGTTCTCCGCCGTGCGCGGGTCCCGTCCGTCCAGGGTGTAATAGACGGTATATCCCGCCGGCGCGGTCATAGTCAGCGTCTGCGCCTCCCCGTAAAAGCCGCCCGCAAGGGAAAAGAGCAC
>FR890456.1:14126-19029 GCA_000433415.1 Clostridium sp. CAG:448 | reverse complement strand
GAGCGGCGTTTGGATTCTGCGCAGAGATCCGCGCAGGGAACAATCGGGCAACTCCGGTACCTGCATCCGGTAGCCCACCCGCATATCCGCCATTTCACGCAGGAATCCTGCGGAGAATGACGCCAGGGGGGCATACTGGTTATTGGTGACGGCGATGCGTTCTTCTTCCGATATATTGCCGAACGTGTAGAAGGAAAGCGCATTGTCCCGGCAGAATGCGATCAATGCGGAGAGGCGGGGACTGTTGCAGACTGCCACAATGCCGCCTCTGTACATGCCGCACAGATCCGACAGCTCATGAGTGCCGTCTGCGCGCGGCGGCAATTGGTCGATATTGATGCGTATGCGATTGGTCATGGAGAGAACCGCTCCCATCAGCCCGGTTGTGCCGACAATGCGGGAGTCACTTACAATCCCTCTTGTTTCCTCGGAGAGCAACAATTTCACGACCAGATCGGAAAAGGTGTCCGATTCCATCGACTCCCCCGGCAGAATCAGGAAAAAAACGTCGCCTTGCATGGCATGGGTGTTTTTTCTGACCCTACGGTATCCGGAAAACGAAACACGGTCGTCTGCACCGGGGATCGCGATGACGGGGGTATAACCGTGCGTCGCGGCGACGGTTGCCGGAACCGGATCCGCACAGAATACACGATCGGCGCCGGTCGGGGGACGCTTTTGTATGGCGGCAATGGTATCCGCCGCAACTGATGCCGCGGAGGACAGAGAGAGCGGACGGTTGTCACCCGGATGCAGGGCGTTGTACGCCTGCCGCAACCGCCCAAGCGTCCGCAGTGCGATGGGGGATCCGTCAACGCCTGCAATTGCAATGCTTTCGGGTGTTTTCTTTACAGCGGAGAGCAGTGCATCCAAAAAGTAAATCTGGTCATATGTCGGGTCATATCCTTCCGACTGGCAGTAGTTTGTATACCGATACAGTGCGGCGACGGAAAGTGAGATGCCGAGATCCGCACGGAATCTTTCTAAGCTCTCTGCCGAAAATCCGGAAAAACCGCCGACGACGCCGCGCCTGGACGGTGCGGGAAATTCATATTGCATAGCTGTAAACCTCCTGATCTGTTAATGCCGGTCCCTGACCGGTGGGAGCAGTTCGCCGTCGCAAAAATCCCCGTTTGCCCGGAGAAGTCTGACCTGTCGCACATCACCGTGCAGAGGCGCCGGGGAGGGGACGCGGACTTCGATAAATTCCGGCGTGTGCCCGTACGCATATCCGTTTTCGGCGGATTCAAACAGCACCTCTTTTTCGGGGGAAGTACAGATTATTTCCTCCAGGATGCTCTGCCGCACGGATTTGGCGACGTGAATCAGTTCTGCCGCGCGTTTGCGCCGGATTTCCATCGGAACCTGATCCGGCATATTGATTGCCGCGGTGCCGGCTCTCCCCGAATAGGGGAATACGTGTATCATCAGAAACTTTGCCTGTTGTGCAAATCGGACGGTTTCGGCAAAATCCTCGTCCCGCTCGCCCGGGAACCCGGTGATGATGTCGGTCGTAAACTGCACGCCCGGAATGGCGGCTCTGAGCGCCTCCATGCGCGTAAGTGCGGATTCCGCCGTATATTTACGGCGCATCAGCGCCAATACCCGCGTGCATCCGCTCTGCACGGACAGGTGAAAGTGCGGGGTCAGGGAAGTGAGTGGTGCGATTTTTTCGATGAATTCCGGTTTGATGATGGCAGGATCCAGGGAGCCGAGCCGCACGCGGCCGATCCCCGGAATGGCATCAACGGCACAGAGCAGATCCGCAAAGTCGCCGTCCGCAAGGTCTTTGCCCCACGAGCCGGTTTCAATGCCGGTCAGAACCACCTCCCGGCAGCCCCCCTGTACCAAACCTTCAACTTCCCGCAGGACTTCCTTCATCGGCTTGGAGCGGATTTTGCCCCGCGCCAGGGGAATGGCGCAGTAGGCGCACCGCGACTCACACCCGTCTTCTATTTTGACATATGCCCGCGTGCGGTTGAAGCGGGAGATGCACATGGGTTCAAACGGTGCATTTTCCAGGTTCTCTACACGGATCAGTGCGTCAGGATTTTTGCTCCCCTGCGCAATCAGCCGGCGGGCGATGTCGACAACATCCATTTTGCGGTCGTTTCCGCAGACGGCATCCACACCGGGAATCATGGCGGTACGTTCCGGCTGATTCTGCGCCATACAACCTGTGACAATGATGTATGCCGCCGGATTGGTTGTGATTGCGCGGCGGATGAACTGGCGGGCTTTGCGGTCCGACTCTGCGGTTACCGTGCAGGTGTTGATGATATACAGATCGCACACCTCTTCCGCCGGTACAATCCGGAAGCCTGCCTTCTCCATGGCTTCCGCGATGGCTTCCGATTCATACTGATTGACTTTGCATCCCAGTGTCATGATTCCGACAAGTATTTCCAGAATGTGCACCCCCTTTGTCTTTTTCTATTGTAACACGAAATGTGCCCGTTGTAAAGGGGAAAAGCGGATTTTCTTTTATTTGCGGGCGGAAACGGGCGGGCGGTGATAGACTTTGCCGCTGTAAAAAAAACGGAAAGTTTTTGCGAAAGGGGCTTGCAATGTGACGTAAAATGGAGTATAATAGGGACGTAATAAAATTAGGAGGAGATTTGGCAATGAGCGAATTTCATCTGATCGATCACCCGCTGATCATTCACAAGCTGTCCATTATGCGGAATAAAAAAACGGGTTCCAAGGACTTCCGTGAGCTGCTCAACGAAATAGCAATGCTTATGGGATATGAGCTGACCCGCGATCTGCCCCTGGAGGATGTCACAATTGAAACACCGATTACCAAAATGAAGGCGAAGATGGTGTCAGGCAGAAAGCTGGCCATCGTTCCCATTTTGCGTGCGGGTTTGGGTATGGTGGATGGGATCCTGTCCCTGGTACCGGTTGCCAAGGTCGGTCATATCGGTCTCTACCGTGATCCGGATACACACAACCCGGTTGAGTACTACTGCAAGCTTCCGCCCGACATCAGCGAAAGAATGGTGATTCTGGTCGACCCGATGCTGGCAACGGGCGGTTCGGCGCGTGACGCGCTGACCATGCTGAAGAAGCACGGATGCAAGAATATTCGTTTCATGTGCCTGGTTGCGGCGCCGGAAGGTGTGGCTGCGGTGCAGGCGGCACATCCGGATGTGGACATTTATTCTGCCGCGCTGGATGATCATCTGAACGAGCATGCGTACATCGTTCCCGGTCTGGGAGATGCCGGAGACCGTATTTTCGGCACCATCTGAGAGAGCGGAGCGCTGTGAATCAATAGAGCAAGGGAAGCGGGGGACATCCGGAAGTGATCGTCCCCCGCGTTCCGGATTATGGGATCCGGGGAAAGAGCGGGACAATGCGTATTTTGAAAGTCAACCGCAACGATGCGGGACAGCGATTGGATAAATTTCTGACGAAAGCCGTGAAAGGGTTGCCGCAATCGCTGATGTATAAGTTCATCCGTACCAAAAAAATCAAGGTTAACCGCGCCAGAACAGAGGAAAAATACATTCTGCGCGAAGGGGATGAAATTCAGCTGTTCATCAAGGAGGAGTTTTTCGATTCCCCCGAAAAGGACGACACGGCACTGACGGCAATCAAGCCGAAGCTTCACATTCTGTATGAAGACCGGAATATCCTGCTTTTGGACAAACGTCCGGGGGTTTTGGTACATGAGGATGCCGGTGCGGGGGACAATACCCTTCTGCTGCACCTGCGTGCCTATCTCTGTCAGCGCGGCGAGTACCGACCGTCGGATGAGCAGTCGTTTGCGCCTGCATTGTGCAACCGCATTGACCGGAATACCGGCGGGATTGTCATTGCCGCGAAGAATGCGCCCGCGTTACGGGAAATGAACGAGAAAATCCGTGAAGACCGGGTGCGCAAATATTATCTGTGCGCGGCACACGGTATTTTCAAAAAGAAGCAGGACACCCTGCACGGTTGGCTGATCAAAGATAGTGCGGGGAATATGGTGGATGTTTTTGACCGGAAAGTGCCGGGCGGCAAAGAAATTATTACCAAATACCGCGTGCTTGCGGAAAAGAACGGAAATTCACTGGTTGAGGTGGAGCTTGTCACCGGACGCACCCATCAGATCCGGGCACACCTTGCGCACATCGGTCACCCGCTTCTGGGGGACGGAAAATACGGCATTAACCGTGAGGATCGGACACGCGGGTATAAATATCAGGCGCTTTATGCCTATCGGCTTTGCTTCCGGTTTGAAGGCAAAGAGGGAATTCTGGGGTATCTGGACGGAAAGGAATTCCGGATTCCGGAGGAGGAAGTCTGGTTCTTAAAAGATTTCTGAGGATTTTTTGAATCGGCGAGGGCGCGGAAAGGAGAGAATGAAAATGAAAGAAGCATGGGTTTCTGCGCTGCGTAAGTACCGCTTTTTGTGGATGCTTGCCAGTGCGGCGCTGACCGGGCTTTGTGTCGTCTTGCCCATGTGCGGGTTTCTTGAATGGATTTCGCTTGTTCCGGCGGCGTTGGTGCTCTTCATTATGGCGGAAGATCGCTCGGTGCGTTTGCGCAGATTTTACGGGTATGGCTTTTTCTTCTTCATGTGCTATTATGTTGTGAATTACCATTGGTTCCTTGCCATGTACCCATTGGCTTTTCTGAATATATCGAAAGGACTTGCCGCCGGTATTGTTGCTTTTTCGTGGCTTGGGCTTTCCGCTTTGCAGGCATCCGGCGGGGCGTTTGTTTTCCTTGTTGCAGCCATTTGTCTGCGGAGCCGCACAACGGTGAAGATGCCGCTTCTGGCACCTTTTTTGCTGTGCGCCATCTGGACATTCTTTGAATGGACGCAAACGCTCGGATGGGTTGGTGTTCCGTGGGGGCGGTTGTCCCTGGGACAGACTGCTTATTTGCCGGTGGTTTAGAGCGCATCCCT
>FR890456.1:0-14112 GCA_000433415.1 Clostridium sp. CAG:448 | reverse complement strand
GCGCATCCCTTTTCGGTTCGTATTTTGTTACGTTTTTGCTTCTGTGCACGAATTTTTGCATTGCTTATCTGCTGTTGCACGTTCGTGCCCGGCGGATTTGCGCCTTTTGCGCCGCAGGGGCATGCTTGGGAAATCTGCTTTTGGGGACGGTACTTTGCCTTTCTGATACGGACACCGGCAGGTCTGTGCGTGTGGCAGGCATTCAGGGCAATATTTCTTCCAAAGACAAATTTGACCAGTCCATGGTGGACGAAACCTTCCGTTCCTATCGGGAAAATACCGAGGCTGCCGTCAGAGAGGGAGCGGAGCTGATTCTCTGGCCGGAGACCGCTATGGCATATACCTATTCTCCGGAATCCCTTGCGGGTCGGTTTATGGCAGAGTGCGCAACAGAGAATCGCGTGACCCTGCTTGCCGGAGTTTTTACCGAGGACGGACAGGATCACCTGTATAATTCGATCATGGCGATCGCACCGGACGGAACGGTTTCACAAACCGTCTATTCCAAACGGCATTTGGTGCCGTTCGGCGAGTATGTCCCGTTGCGTCCTTTGGTGGAGGCGCTTGTCCCGATGATGACCGAGATGGCGACGATGGACCTGACACCGGGGGATGATCCGGCGATTTTTGAAACAGAGGTCGGAAAACTGGGCTCGATTATCTGTTTTGATTCCATTTATGACCAGTTGACCCTGGATTCTACGCGCGCGGGGGCGGAACTGATCTGCCTTTCCACCAACGATTCCTGGTTCGGAGATTCTGCCGCTGCTTATATGCATAACGCGCAGGCAAAGCTGCGGGCGGTAGAGTGCGGACGCTACCTGGTACGTGCCGCCAATACGGGATATTCCACCATTATTTCTCCGCACGGGGAGATTATTGCGGATACGCCGATCTTGGAAGAGGGATATGTGATAGCGGATGTAACGCTGCGCAGCAATGTGACGCTGTATGTGCAAATCGGGAATGCCTTTGTCTTTTTTTGCGGCGCATTCTTTGCCGGCGTTCTGGTCTGCGGCGTGTTTTTGCGTATCAAAGACCGAGGACGGTCTGCAGAAGAAAATCCGAAATAAAGAAAAACAGCATCGGGGATGTTCCCGGTGCTGTTTTGCATAAAGGTACTGATTGGTGCGCTGTGGCTTGAACGGGAGCAGCTGAGCAGATGTAACGCCGAATCCATCGGCGCTTTTTTTAGCTGTACATGTTGTTTGCCTTCATATATGCGTAGAGCTGTTCGCCGTGCTGTTGTTCATCCGATTGAATTCGATTCAGCGTTTTGCGTGCGGTTGGACTGGTAAACTCGAAAACCGATACATCGTAAAGAGAGGACGCATGTTTTTCTGTGGCAAGCAGATCCCGGCAGAAAAAGGCGTCTTTTTGCCGGCTGTCTTCATCCGGATAACTGAACGCGGTGCAGTTCTGGTTATCGGCATGGATTTCGCTTGTCGTTGCAACATCTTTGCCGTTCATCATGTCGGTGACCCATGTCAGGTGCTTTTCCTCGACCGACGCGATGTTGTTGAAAAGATTGCGCAACTGATCGGATTTTGCCTCTGCGGCGTATTTGCGGTATTTTTCAATGCAGAGCTGTTCCTGTCCCTTCAGATCCTTGAGTAAGCCTGTTTCTTTCTGTGTCAGTGTCATTTTTTTAATCCTCCTTGTTTTCTTTTGCCCGGAACAGGAACAGTATGTGCCGGATACGGGAAAAATATACGCAGAATACAGAAAAACCCCTCCGCGTTGGCGGAGGGGAATCGAAAAACAAGTGAAAATCAATCGGTCAGGAACGGCAGAAGTGCGACCTGACGTGCGCGCTTGATAGCAACGTTGACCTCGCGCTGATGACGTGCGCAGGTGCCGGAAATTCTTCTGGGGAGAATTTTGCCGCGCTCGCTGATGCACTTGCGAAGTCTGCCGGTGTCCTTGTAATCAATGAAGGCAATTTTGTCTGCACAGAAGATGCAGACCTTTCTTCTTCTGCCGCGCGTCATGGGACGTGCGGGGCGGTTGGTATTTTTGGGTCGCGGTTGGTATTAACGGTTCTATCCATTTTTATGATCCATCCTTTCGTTCATATGGGACGCTGTTCTTTCCCTTGGCTCAGAAGGGGAGATCGTCGTCCGTTTTGATTTCCTCAAACTTGGGGGCAGAAGCCGCAGGTGAGGAGTAAACCGGTGCGCCATAAGCGTCTGCGCCGGGTGCGGGTGCCTGTCCGGCAGGTGCATCACCGCGGGAATCCACAAACTGGACCTCGTCGACAACGACTTCGGTGATATACCGCTTGACATTCTGCTGGTCGGTCCAGGAACGGTTTTGTACCGCGCCGATCACGCAGATGGCAGAGCCCTTGTGAAAATAGCGGGAAACAAACTCTGCCTGACTGCGCCAGGCGATGCAGTTGAAAAAGTCCGCTTCCTGCTGTTGATTGTCGCGGGAATACCGACGGTTTACCGCGATCTTGAAGGTCGCTACGGCGATTCCGCTTTGTGTCTGCTTCAGCTCCGGGTCCTGTGTCAGACGGCCGCCGAGAATAATTTTATTCAGATTGAAGTTAGCCATAACCGATCCTCCGTTGATTTGGATTTGTACGCTTACTCTGCGTCGGATGCAGGAGCAGCTTCCTCTGCGGGAGCGGCAACTTCCTCTGTGACTGTTTCTTCAACAGCGGGAATCTCCTCCGCAACAGGTGCTTCCTTCTTGACCGGCTCAGCCTCCAGACGAATGGTCAGGGAACGCATGACGGATTCATCGATGTTGTACAGACGCTCCAGCTCTGTGGGGAATTCCGGAGCGGACTTGAAGGTTACCACAACATAATAACCTTCCGGCATATCGTTGATCGGATATGCAAGGCGACGCTTGCCCCACTCGGCGACATCAATGGTCTCGCCGTTTGCGGCAATCAGCCCCGTGAACTTTTCCACGGTTGCTTTGGTTGCTTCCTCACCGTTGCTGACGTCAACGATGAAAAGACTCTCATAGAAATTTGTCATCTTATCCATTTTTTTACCTCCCTATGGACAATTAAGACTGCGGACACGAATTTTCCGCAGTAAGGAGACGGGGTCGTACGAACCGACACCCGTACCGAGGTTGTATTATACCATAGGCGGCGGGAATTGTCAAGAGCTATTTTGCAAAAATATAAAAAAAGGGGTTGACACGACGGAAAAAGTGTGCTATAATCAATGCCAACATTCAAAATTGAATCGTGGAAGGTAGAGGCGCGGTGTTAAAGAGTAATGCGAGCAAGGGGGATCCGCCCCCGCGTGAAAGGGAACACTGCCGAGGGTACACGGTGCGGATGCTGTCGTGTATGCCGGTATTGCAGAGAAGATCTGCCGTACTGTCACTTTTCTCCTTTGACGGGAGAAAGTGGAGAGCTATCACGAAGAATACCCGTGTTTCCGGTGTGTCGCAGTGATGGTTACCATTCCTGCGGCTTTTCTTTTGGGTGATTTTTGAGAAAAACAGGAGAAAGAATGATGAGAAACACGAGACGAATTTTTACCCTTTTGCTGGCACTTGCCATGTTGCTTTGTACGGTAGTGTCCTTTGCTTCCTGCAAGAAAAAGGTGGACGGCGCCAAGGATATGGAGCAGATCAAAAGCGCGGGAAAGATTGTAGTCGGCATGGAGTGCGCCTATGCGCCTTACAACTGGGCGCAGGCAAAATCGGATGCGTATGCTTCTGTCCGCTTGGAAAACGGCGCGTATGCGGACGGTTATGATGTGCAGGTCGCCAAGAAGATTGCGGAATCCCTGGGGGTCAGCCTGGAGATCAAAGCGGTGGAGTGGAACGGACTTGCCGATGCGCTGGAGAGCGGGCAGATCGACATGATTATCGCAGGTATGAGTCCGACCGCGGAGCGCAAGCTGACGATGGATTTTACCGATACCTACTATGACAGCAATCTTGTGATGGTGGTCAAAAAGGATTCTGCCTACGCTGCCGCAACCTCCATTGCGGATTTCAGCGGTGCAAGAATCACCGGGCAGATCAATACGTTCCATTATAAGGTCATCGACCAGATTTCCGGTGTCAACAAGCAGCCGGAACTGGAAGACTTTGCCGCGCTGATTCAGTCTTTGCGCAGCGGTTCCATTGACGGTTATGTCTGCGAAAAGCCCGGTGCGGAGTCCGCGGTTGCCTCGAATCCGGAATTTACCTATGTGGAATTTGCGGAAGGAAAGGGATTCACCTGTGATCCTGCGGAATCCTCTATTGCAATCGGTGTGCGGAAAAACAGCGATATGACAGCGGAGATCAACAAAATTCTCTCCACTCTTTCCAAAGCGGACCGGGATCGGATGATGAGCGAGGCGATTTCCCGCCAGCCCGCAGAGAACTGAGCGTATACGCGAAAAGCAGAGATAATAAGAGGAATACGCGATGACGTTTTTTGATTGGGTCGGGAAAATTTTTTCCGAATACTGGCTGAGTTTTCTGAAGGGGACCGGAAACACCCTTTTGATGGCAATTGTCGGCACACTGGCTGGCTTTCTGATCGGATTGCTGGTCGCCGCTGTCAAGACGGTTCCCATCCGGCGGCAGAACGCATGGTTCTTGCGTCCGATTGGATTTTTGCTCTCGGCATATATTGAAATTGTGCGCGGCACGCCGATGCTGGTGCAGGCACTCATTGTCCATTACAGCCTGTTTGTCCGCATCGGAATGCCTTCGCTTGTGTCCGCAATCATCATTATTTCGGTCAACACGGGCGCCTACATGGCGGAGATCGTCCGCGGCGGCATTATTTCGGTAGACAAGGGACAGACCGAGGGTGCACAGGCAATCGGTTTGACGCATACAAAGACGATGTTTTATGTGGTATTGCCGCAGGCGATCCGGAATATTATGCCGTCCATCGGCAATGAGTTTGTTGTCAATATCAAGGACAGCTCGGTGCTCAGTGTCATTTCCATTACCGAACTGATGTTTACCGCCAAGCAGGCGGGCGGCGCATATATGCAGTTTGTGCCGTCGTATTGTATCTGCGCCGTGATCTATTTTGTTCTGACCTTTACCGTTACCCGTTTGCTGCGTCTGGCAGAGAAAAAGATGGACGGTCCGGACAGTTATGTGATTTGCGGTTCGCAGACGGATTTCAATTCGCAGATTAAAGTGTCGGAGGAATCCGGGGAAGGAGGAAGTGCGGAATGGCAGTGATTGAAGTGTCGCATCTGAAAAAGAATTTCGGGGAGAATGCCGTTCTGAAGGATATTTCCTTTTCCGTGGAGAAGGGGGATGTTATCAGTATCATCGGTTCTTCCGGCTCCGGCAAGAGTACCATGCTGCGTTGCATCAACCTGTTGGAAAACCCGTCGGACGGGCGGATTCTGTTTCATGGAACGGAGGTGCGTGCAGGGGGAATTCCTTTGACTGATTACCGTGCCAAGGTGAGTATGGTATTTCAGAGTTTCAATCTTTTCAACAATATGGATGTTCTGAAAAACTGTACGCTCGGAACCCGCAAGGTGCTGGGGCTTTCCCGGGAACAGGCTGAGGAGCGGGCAGAGAAATACCTCGCGCGCGTGGGGATGGATGCCTATCTGTATGCCAAACCCCGGCAGCTTTCCGGCGGGCAAAAACAGCGTGTTGCTATTGCGCGTGCTTTGTGCATGGAACCGGAGGTGATTCTCTTTGATGAACCGACATCCGCACTGGATCCCGAAATGGTAGGGGAGGTGCTGTCGGTGATGAAATCTCTTGCCGCCGAGGGGCTGACCATGCTGGTTGTGACCCATGAGATGGCGTTTGCGCGGGACGTGTCCAACCGTGTGCTGTTTATGGACGGCGGCAGGATTGAGGAAGAGGGAACCCCGGAGCAGATTTTCGGCAATCCGCAGAAGGAACGCACCAAAGCGTTTTTGACACGCTTTTTTGCACAGTAACCGGCAATGCCGATGCCAAACCGAAAAAAGTAAGTGCCGTGAGCGGATTTTCTCCGTTGACGGCGCTTTTTTGCAAATAATTTCCGTATCCCCCTTGACAAAGCGTTTTATGCGTGCTATAATACTATCAACCTACCTGATTGGTAGTATTAATAAGCACAGAGGAAAGGGAAAAGCAGATGCGGTGGTATATGGATTTTCGATGTTCGGATGCTTTGATGTTCGGATGCTTTGTTTACTGAAATGAGAACCCGTTGCATGCGGCTTCCGTGCGGAACGGATGCCGAACCCTACATGATTTTGATAATTTAACATGATTTTGATAATTTAAGGAGAGAATAGATATGTCAGTCATTTATACATCTGCCGATCAGCTGATCGGAAAGACCCCCCTTCTGGAGTTAACCCATATTGAAAAACAGTTTGATCTCAAAGCGCGGATCCTTGCAAAGTTGGAATATTTCAATCCTGCCGGCTCTGTCAAAGACCGTGTAGCAAAAGCCATGATCGACGATGCCGAGGCAAAAGGACTTCTGCATCCGGACAGCGTCATCATTGAGCCCACGTCGGGAAATACGGGAATTGGCCTTGCCTCTGTCGCCGCGGCACGGGGGTATCGCCTGATTATCGTCATGCCCGATACCATGTCGGTGGAACGCAGGCAGCTGATGAAGGCATACGGCGCCGAGCTGGTGCTCAGCGACGGAACCCGCGGAATGAAGGGCGCAATTGAGAAGGCGGCGGAACTGGCGGCGGAAATTCCGCACAGCTTTATTCCGGGTCAGTTTGTCAATCCCGCAAACCCGCAGGCACATTACGAGCATACCGGACCGGAAATTTATGCGGATACGGACGGCGCAGTCGATATTTTCGTTGCCGGTGTCGGTACGGGCGGAACCATCACGGGTGTCGGCAGATACCTGAAGGAAAAGAACCCCGCCGTGCGGGTGGTGGCGGTGGAGCCTGCAACCTCTCCCATCCTTTCGGCAGGAACTGCTGGACCGCATAAGATCCAGGGAATCGGCGCGGGATTCGTGCCGGATATTCTGGACACCAAGGTCTACGATGAGGTGTTGCCGGTCAGCAATGAAGACGCTTTTGCCACCGGCAGACTGATCGGACGCGCAGAGGGAGTTCTGGTCGGTATTTCCTCGGGGGCTGCCGTTCATGCCGCCGTTGAACTCGCAAAGCGGGCGGAAAATGCCGGGAAGACGATTGTGGTACTGCTGCCGGATACCGGGGATCGCTATCTGTCGACGCCGCTTTTTGCGGACTGATGTTATAAGGCAGGAAAAATGCCGGAAACGGAAAGGAAAGAAGGAATCGGAAAATGAAGTTAGTTTATGCAGATAATGCGGCAACCACCAAAATGAGCCGTCATGCAATAGAGGCGATGCTGCCGTATATGGATCAGGTCTTTGGAAATCCCTCCAGCCTGCATACGACCGGACAACGTGCCAATGAGGCGCTGACCGCTGCACGCGAGCAGATCGCAGCGCTGTTGGGAGCTTCCCCGAAGGAGATTTATTTCACCTCCGGCGGCAGTGAGGCGGATAATCAGGCGCTCCTTTCCGCGGCGGCATTGGGCGAACGCAAGGGCAAAAAGCATATCATTTCTACCGCTTTTGAGCATCATGCGGTGTTGCATACGCTGGAAAAACTGAAAAAACAGGGATTTGAGGTGCAGCTGTTGGACGTGCACGAAAACGGCATGGTCACTGCACAGCAGGTGGCGGACGCCATCCGGGAGGATACCTGCCTTGTGAGCGTGATGTACGCCAACAACGAGATCGGCTCCGTTATGCCTATCCGTGAGATCGGCGCGGTCTGCAGAGAAAAGGGTGTTTTGTTCCACACGGATGCCGTACAGGCGGTGGGACATGTCCCTGTGAATGTGGCGGAAGATCATATTGATATGCTTTCTCTGTCCGCACACAAATTTCATGGACCCAAGGGCATCGGCGTGCTGTATGCACGGCGCGGCATTCCGCTTGTCAGCCTGATTGAGGGCGGTGCGCAGGAACGCGGAAAGCGTGCGGGAACCGAAAATGTTCCGGCAATCGTCGGCATGGCGGCTGCGCTTTCGGATGCCTGTGCGCACATGGATGAGAATGCGAAAAAACTGACCGCCCTGCGGGATCGTCTGATTGCGGGACTGTCGGAGATTCCGCATGCCGCGCTGAACGGCGATCCGGTCAATCGGCTGCCCGGAAACGTACACTTTTGCTTTGAGGGAATTGAGGGAGAGAGCCTGCTTCTGTTGCTGGATGCAAAGGGAATTGAGGCATCCTCAGGTTCCGCGTGTACCTCCGGCTCTCTGGACCCGAGCCATGTTCTGCTTGCAATCGGGCGACCGCACGAGATTGCGCACGGCTCGCTCCGTCTGACGCTTTCCGAGGAAAATACCGAGGAAGATGTGGAATATATGCTGCGTGAGATACCGCCGATTGTTGATTATCTGCGTAAGATGTCGCCGCTGTGGTGGGATAAAGTCAACGGCAAAAAAGAATTTGTACTGTGATCGCGAAAGGAAGGTAAGGATAAATGGCACTGTATACGGAAACGGTGATGGATCATTTTACGCACCCGCGGAATGTCGGAGAAATTCCGGATGCGGACGGCATCGGAGAGATCGGAAACGCCAAATGCGGCGATATTATGAAGATGTACCTGAAAATCAAGGACAATGTGATTACGGACGTCAAGTTTGAAACGTTCGGTTGCGGTTCCGCAATTGCTTCCAGTTCTATTGCCACGGAGATGATTAAGGGAAAGACCATCGAAGAGGCGCTTGCCGTGACCAATAAGCAGGTGGTGGATGCGTTGGGTGGACTGCCTGCGCACAAACTGCACTGTTCGGTTCTGGCAGAAGAGGCAATCAAGGCGGCGGTCAAGAATTATTACGACCGCAATGGGATTGCATACGATCATACAAAGTTCCCGGACTGTGACGACTGCGAGAGTTGCCGGATGGTCTGATGAAAAAAATTCTGGTTGCCATGAGCGGCGGCGTTGACTCCAGCGTTGCCGCCCGGCTTTTATGTGAGGCGGGCTATACATGCATCGGTTGCACCATGCGCCTGTATGACAATGAGGACGCAGGGGTGAGCGCGGGGAAGGCCTGCTGTTCTCTGGATGATGTGGAGGATGCCCGCAGTGTGGCACATCGGTTGGGGATGCCTTACTATGTGTTCAACTTTACAGAGGATTTCCGCAAAACCGTCATGGAGCGGTTTACGCAGGCATATTTGTGCGGACAGACGCCGAATCCCTGTATTGACTGTAACCCAAAACCCCTTTATGACCTAAACCCTAAAAAAAAATTTCCCCCGCCTATATGCCCGCGCCCTCTTGTTGGGATGCGACGGAATCGCAACCGGTCATTATGCGCGCATCCGGCAAAAGAACAGTATTTATCAGTTGTGCAAAGCAAAGGATCCCTCCAAAGATCAGAGTTACGTGCTTTATCATCTGACGCAGGAGCAACTTGCGCATACGCTTTTTCCGCTGGGGGATTATTGCAAGTCGGACACCCGCCGGATAGCGGAAGCGGGCGGCTTTCTGAATGCGGATAAACCGGACAGTCAGGATATTTGTTTTGTACCGGACGGGGACTATGTCGCTTTTATTACACGTTTTACGGGACAGGAGCCGGCGCCGGGAGATTTTGTCGATCAGACCGGAAAACGGGTCGGGACGCACCGGGGGATTATTCACTACACGGTGGGTCAGCACCGCCATCTCGGGCTTGTTGCGGATGGAAAACGTTATGTTTGCGCCATTCGACCGGCGGAGAATGCGGTCGTGGTCGGTGAGGAAAAGGCACTGTACAGCCGCAGAGTCGCGGTTTCGGACGTCAACTGGATTTCCGGGCAGGTACCTGCGGGGGCAATTGCCTGCAAGGTAAAAATCCGCTACCGTCAGCCGGAGCAACCCGCGACGGTTACACCGCGTGCGGACGGCAGTGCAGATATTCTGTTTGAACAACCGCAACGTGCGGTGACGCCAGGTCAGTCGGCAGTCTTTTATGACGGAGATCAGGTTCTGGGCGGCGGGACGATTCTTGCACCGGTTGCGGACGGAGAATAAGGAAGGGGGAGGAAGTACTATGGTTTCCACTCGTGGGAGATATGCAATCCGTGTTATGCTCGATCTTGCGGAACACGGGGCGGATGGGTATATTCCCATCAAAGAGGTTGCCGCACGTCAGGAAATCTCGCAGAAATATCTGGAACGGATTCTGCCGCTCCTTACCAAAGGGCATCTGATTGAGGGCGTGCACGGAAAGGGCGGTGGGTATCGCCTTTGCCGCATGCCGCAGGAATACAGCATCGGAGAGATTTTGCGCGCCACGGAGGATGACCTGGCACCTGTTGCCTGCCTTTCGGGCGGATCATGTGACTGCAGTCGCGCGCAGGGATGCCGGACGCTGCCCATGTGGCAGGAATATTACCGCATGACAAACGCTTATTTTGACGGTATCAAACTTTCGGATCTGATGCACGGGAATGTGTCCGCGGCTGATCCCTGATCCCTTGTGATTTTTTTGTCGGATTTTTATTTTTGCGCTTGTAAAAAGCTTTCCGTTGTGCTACAATGGTGCAGAAGAAAAACAAGGAAAGCGAGATGAGAGGATGGCAAAGAAAAGAAAAAAGAAGAAGAGCGCGGCGGGGCTCCTGATTACACTTCTGATTTTGCTGATCGGCGGGGTGTTCGGTGGTCTTTACGGGACAGGGAACCTGCCGTTCGGAAACGGGGAGCAGGTCGACCGTCCGACTTCTGTACCGGACGGAATCATTGAAGTTCATTTTATCGACGTCGGTCAGGGAGACAGTATCCTGATTAAGACGGCAAGCGGAAATATGTTGGTGGACGCGGGACCGAACTCCGCGGAGGATCAACTGAACGCTTACCTGGAGGAACAGGGAGTTACTTCCTTTACATATGCGGTATTCACCCATATGGATGAGGACCACATCGGCGGTGGCGACATGATTGAGAACAATTACAAAATCGAAACCACCATCGTGCCCGATCAGGTGACGACAACCAAAACCTATCAGCGTTTGGTGGATGCCACCGAAAAGAACGGCTGTCAGGTCAAACAGGCGGTCTCGGGTGAGACCTATTCTCTGGGTGAGATGCAGTTTACCATCCTGGCGCCGAATGAAGAGTCGTACAAAGACAGCAACAACTACAGCGTGGTTGTGCGCGTGGATTACGGAAAAACGTCCATGCTTCTGACCGGAGATGCCGAGGTGCAATCCGAGAAGGAGATTCTTGCGAAGTACAATCAGAAGACGTTGAAGTGCGATTTGCTCAAATGCGGTCACCACGGGTCGGATACTTCAACTTCACAGGAATTCCTGGATGCGGTCAATCCCACCTATGCCGTGATCTCCTGCGGAAAGGATAACAAATACGGGCATCCGAAGCAGGTGACACTGGATAAGCTGAACCGGAAAAACATTACGGTTTACCGGACCGACCTGGTTGGTTCCGTTGTCTTTGTCTCGGACGGAAAAACGTTGACGTATCAGGAGAAAAAATGACCGAGACCGACAAGGATAACCATCATACAAAAAAGCGGAATGCGGCTGCGAGCGGACTTTCCGCTTTTTTGCCGCAATATTTTTGCTATTGTCAACAGGATATGGGGCTTTGAATCTCAAAATAAAAACAAATTGTTGCAATGTGGTTGACAAATGGGAAAATGTTGTATATAATGAAGAGGCTGTGTCATGACTGGATACGGGAGGAGGAAATCAATATGAAAAAAACTGCAATTGTTGTGGCGGTGTGTTTGCTTTTGGCGTTGCTGATCGGTTGCCAGAACGGCAAGGGAGATCAGGAATCTACCACTGCCGGTCAGACAAACGGTGAGACAACTGTGCATACCGACAACGGGGGCGATTCGTCGGAGCCCGGTTCGTCTGAACAGACCGAAGCGCCGACGGCAGAACAGACAACCGGCGGAACGGCAGAGGAAACAACAGAAAAGAACACAGAGGAGGAAACAACTGTGAGTACCGTAAATGACGGTCCGATTGAGGTCGGAAAGTATGATCAATTTGATCTGGATACCTACATGCGCCCGCTTTGGGAGGGACGTGTGGTTCACAATGAAACGGTGATGTTTATCGACAAGGGAGATCAGAAAACCCTTTTGTATACACCCGACGAAATTTTGTCGGTTCGTTCCTATGACCTGAAAACCGAATATGTCAAGGGTAAGGACTACGACCTTGTGGACGGAAAGCTGGTGCTTCTTGAGGGCTCTGCCATTCCGTGTATTACAAGAGAAGTGTATTACGGGGCAGGGAGCGATTCCTATCTGAAAACCAAAGACCCGGACGGCAAGGACGTGTTTACCTATTGGGGCGAAGGAACCGCGATGGTCAAATGGCAGGTTGCCGTTACCTACACCCACAGTCAGTTCTGGCAGGACTTCCGTCAGGAGAGCGCGGCGGATACTTACCGGGCGTTGATTTCAAAATTGGAAAAGGGCGAGGATGCCACGGTGATTTTCTACGGTGACAGCATTACCTTCGGTGCCAATGCCTCTTCGCAGATCGGTTGTGAACCGTATGCACCTACCTGGACGCAGATGGCTGTACAGTACCTGGCAAAACACTATGGCTATACGGTCAGATACATTGATCCCAAGCTTTCCAATGTTGCCCGTGTGCCGGAAGACAGCCGGTTCGGTGAGCGCGGAACCATTACCTACATCAATACTTCCGTCGGCGGTTGGACCTCTCAGAACGGAATTGACAATTTCAACACCTATGTCAAACCCTACATTGAGCAGTACGGATGCGATTTGTTTGCGGTTGCGTACGGTATGAATGATGCCGGTGTGGCGCCTGCAAACGAAAAGAAGCAGATCAAGAAAATTACCGATGCCGTCCTTTCCGTGAAATCGGATGCCGCTTTGATGATCGTGGCAACGATGGTGCCAAATCCCAATGCGACCAACGGCTGGTACGGCAATCAGCATCGTTTTGAAACGCAGCTTCTGAAGCTGGCGTCCGAATACCGGGATGCAGGCGTGCCCTGCGCGGTCATGCGTATGACCAGCGTCAGCAAGGCAGTTCTGCAGCACAAGGATTTTGTGGATTACACCGGAAATAATATCAATCACCCCAACGATTTTATGGTGCGCCTGTATGCACAGACATTTGTGCAGACCCTGGTGGGCTATGAGAATCTGAAAGCGGATTGACCGCGTCTGCGGGGAACGGAACCGATTGGTTCGCGTTCTCCGCTTTTTTTACGGATTTCTTGACAAGCGCCTTTGGGATGTGGTATACTATCCATAGAAAAAAACGGAGGCGGAAAAATGAAAAAGATACTTGCAATTGACGGCAACAGCATCCTGAACCGTGCGTTTTACGGAGTCAGACCGTTGTCCAACCGGGACGGCTTTCCCACCAATGCGCTGTTCGGCGCGGTGACAATGATCGGAAAACAATTGGATGTGATCAATCCGGATGCCGCTGTGATCGCATACGATTTGAAAGCGCCCACATTCCGCCATAAAATGTACCCTGACTATAAAGCGGGCAGACACGAGATGCCCGAGGAATTGCGCCGACAGATGCCTGTTTCCAGGGAATTGGCAGAGGCGCTTGGACTTTGCGGGATGGACTGCGAAGGCTATGAGGCGGATGACATTTTGGGGACGGTTGCCGCGCTGACCGAGAAAGACCCGGATTGTTTTGTCTATCTGTTGACCGGTGACCGGGATTCGCTGCAACTGATCTCCCCGCGTGTCCATGTGCTGCTTGCCACCAATCATGACACGGTCGAAACGGACGAGGCGGCATTTTTTGAAAAATACGGTGTGTATGTCGATCAGTTTGTAGATGTGAAGGCGCTGATGGGGGATGCCTCTGACCATATCCCCGGCGTGTCCGGAATCGGCGAGAAGACGGCATGCAAACTGATTGCGGAGTATGGTTCTCTGGATGCGGTTTACGAGGCGCTTCCCACTGCCAAACTTTCTCCCTCGGTGCGTGCCAAACTGGAAAGCGGAGAAGAGAGCGCCCGTCTTTCACAAAAACTGGCGCGCATTTGCAGGGAAGTGCCGCTGGATCTGTCGCCGGAGCGGATTGCCTATCACGGAATGGACCGGCAAAAGGCGCTTGCGCTGTTTGAACGGCTTGGCTTTTCCAAATTCATTGAGCGGTACGGTCTCAAGGGGGAATCGGCAAGG
>FR890455.1:43909-50651 GCA_000433415.1 Clostridium sp. CAG:448 | reverse complement strand
CATGACGCGCCCCCCCGAAAGCCACCGTCCCCACAACCGTCCGGTGCACGGGGAACGTCCGGGAAGAAGAAGACGGAATCCCATAAGGGCGGACATTGAAGTCCGTAAAAGAAAACCCCGCATCCTTACGTGTGGTTCTCCGTTCTCCGATACTCCTGTCCGTTCCTGCTCCGAAATCAACAAACCCAATAAGATGAAAGGAAGCATTTCCGATGTCATTCTACAACGTTCGCCCGACCGCGGGGGATTCGGCATGGTTTACGCATGACCGCTTCGGCATGTTTATTCACTTCGGTCTGTATGCCCTGCCCGCCAGACATGAATGGGTCAAGCGCCGTGAGCGGATTGCCGACTCTGCCTATGACCGCTACTTTGCGCACTTTGACCCCGACCTGTTTGATGCACAGGCATGGGCAAGCGCGGCAAAGAATGCCGGCATGAAATATGCCGTTCTGACCACCAAACATCATGAAGGCTTCTGCCTGTTTGACTCCGCCTTTACCGACTATAAAATCACCAATACGCCGTTCGGCAGAGATTTGGTACGGGAATACGTCGATGCCTTCCGGGCGGCAGGACTGAAGGTCGGATTTTACTACTCCCTTTTGGACTGGCATCACCCGGACTATGTCATCGATGCCAACCACCCGCGCTGTGCCGATCCGGATGCCGCCCTGCAAAACCAAGGCAGAGATATGCACCGGTACGCCGCTTATATGCGCAATCAGGTGCGGGAATTGCTGACCAATTACGGAAAAATTGACATCCTCTGGTTTGACTTTTCTTTTCCCGCAAGCGGTTCCGACCCGGCACATGGCGGCAAGGGCAAGGACGACTGGGAAAGCGAGGAAATGGTCCGCCTGGTGCGCGATCTCCAACCGTGGGTACTGATCGACAACCGACTGGATGTGGAGGGAGACATTTTCACCCCGGAGCAGATTGTTCCGCGTGAATGGGTGCGGCACCCGGTGACAGGAGAGCGGGTCGTATGGGAATCCTGCCAGACCTTTTCCGGTTCCTGGGGATATTATCGGGATGAAACCAGTTGGAAATCCCCGAAAATGCTGATCGATATGCTGATACAGTCGGTCTCATTGGGCGGCAACCTACTGATGAATGTAGGGCCTACGGCGCGTGGCTGTTTTGACGACCGCGCAGAGCAGGCGCTTTCTGCCTTCGGAAAATGGATGCACTTCAACAGCAGATCCATCTACGGCTGTACAATGGCGGAACCGTGCTTCCATGCCCCCGAGAATTGCCGCCTGACCGAACGCGAGGACGGAAAACGTCTGTACATTCACCTGTTGAATTATCCTTTTGAATATCTGAGCATGGAAAATCTTGCCGACCGTATGGAATACGCGCAACTGCTTCACGACGGCGGCGAATTGCCCTATCGCAAAAATATTGTGCAAACCAATCTGGATATCACCGCCGACGCCCCCGGCACCGTTACCTTCACACTGCCGGTAAAGCCCCCCGACGATTTGGTTCCGGTTATTGAGATTTTTCTGCACTGACACAATCCCCCTTCCGGCAGCGAGTCCGCAATCCGGAAGGGGGATTTTTGATGGGTCAAACCAAATTTCCGCTTCGGAAATAAAAATTCCAAAGATTCGGGTTCGGATTTCTTTCCTTTGCGGAAAATTCGGCTTACAGAAACAATTCCAGCAAAAAGACGGTGGAGCAACAACACAGTGCGACGCGAAACAAACCAAGATTAAAGTACGCGGCAACAAGTCCCACCAGCAGGGCAACGATTGCGGAAATGGGATTTTGCGTGGCATGGAGAATCGCGGGAAAGGTCATAACCGATAGCGTCACATAGGGCACGTAGTAAAGGAAGGATCTGACAAATACGCTTTTGATCGGCTGACGGATCAAAATCTGCGGCAAAAAGCGAACGGCAAAGGTGACTGCGCCCATAACCGCGATGTACAGAAGATTTTTCATTCCGGTCTGTCCTCCTTTGGCGCCATTGCATGGTCCTCTTCCCTGCGCGGAAACAGCAGTGCGGCGGCAACCGAAATCACAACCGTCAGAATCAGCGTGCGCATCCCCTCGGAAATATCGCGCACCCACGGGATGACCGAAGCAGCATAGCTGCATACAAATCCGCACGCAACCAAACCGGCAATCAATCGGCTTTTACGTGCCGGCGGGATGATAATGGCAAGAAACATGCCGTACAGCGCCACTGAGAAAGCGCTGACCAGACGCGCCGGCAAAAGCGTTCCCGCCAAAACGCCGAGCGCCGTTCCGAGTGCCCACGACGGAGAGGCAACCACAACCGCGCCGTACACATAGGTCGGATCCAGATACCCCGGTCGCGCAACGGCAATCCCGAAAAATTCATCCGTCAGATAAAAACTCAGAAGAATTCTGTGAACCCAGCGCGTTCCGGGCGCCAGCTTCTGGCTCAACGCACAGCTCATCAGAAAATACCGTGCATTCACAACCAATGTAATCAGGGCAATTCCGATCAGCGCTCCCTGTTCCCGGATCACCGTAAATCCGGCATATTCCCCCGCCGAAGCATTGCACAAAAGGCTTGCAAATGCCCCTTCAAAGGCATTTAACCCTGCATTTTTCGCCGCAATTCCCAGAGAAAAGGCAACGGCAAAATAGCCCAATGCAATGGGAATTCCATCCTTGACACCCGCACGGAATGCCGTATTACGGGTGATTTTTTTCGTTTTGTTTGCTTTCATCATTCATTCTTTCCATTGAACATCGTTGCAGATCCGCGATACTCCCTCCTGCATCACCTCAGAGAAGGAAAGCTTTTCCCAAGGACAACGGCAATTTTTGACTTCCCGCAGAATCAGCTAAAATACCCTTCTTTTTCCAACAGTTCCGCAATCAACACCGCACCGCCTGCGGCGCCGCGCAGGGTATTGTGCGACAGCCCGACAAACTTGTAGTCAAACAGCGTATCCTCACGCAGTCTTCCCACCGAAACACCCATTCCGCCGTACAAGCCGCGGTCCAGGTTTGCCTGCGGGCGATTATCCTCCTCAAAATAGGTGATAAACTGTGCCGGGGCGGACGGCAACTGCAACTGCTGTGGCTTACCGGCAAACTGTTTCCACGCCTCCAAAATGGCACTTTTTGTCGGCTTTTCGCGGAAGCGGACAAATACCGCGGCAGTGTGTCCGTCTGTCACCGGGACCCGGATACACTGCGTCGTAATCAGCGGAGCCTGTGCCTTGACGATCTCCCCGTTTTCCACGTGTCCCCAGACGCGAAGCGGCTCCTGCTCGGATTTTTCCTCCTCGCCGCCGATATAGGGAATCACATTGTCAATCATTTCCGGCCACTCGCGGAAGGTTTTTCCGGCACCGGAAATCGCCTGGTAGGTTGTTGCCACCACCTCGGTAATCCCGTACGGAAGCAGCGGCGTCAGCGCGGGAACATAGGATTGAATCGAACAGTTCGGCTTGACGGCAATAAAGCCGCGCGTTGTCCCGAGGCGCTTGCGCTGATGCGCAATAACCGCCAGATGTGCATCATTGATCTCCGGAATGACCATCGGAACATCCGGTGTCCAGCGATTGGCGCTGTTGTTGGACACTACCGGAATCTCCGCCTTGGCGTATGCCTCCTCCAGAGCACGGATCTCCTCTTTCGGCATACTGACCGCGCAAAACACAAAAGAGCATTTTTCAGCCATTGCACGAACGTCAGACGCGTCGATCATCACCATATTCCTGTACTTCTCCGGCATGGGAACCGACAGTTTCCAACGGTCCCCGACCGCTTCCTCATAGGTCTTTCCCGCACTTCTGCCAGATGCCGCAAGCGCGGCAACCTCGAACCAGGGATGCTCCGCAAGCAACGTCAAAAACCGCTGTCCCACCATACCTGTCGCGCCCACGACACCCACTTTTCTCTTTTTCACTGCTTCCATTGTTACACCCCTCCGTTACACTCCATGCGGAAATCCGCATTGGTTAATTGTTACCATTGTATCATATTTTGCAGGAAAGTGCAACCGGAAATTGCATATCAGACAGAGAATTCTCCTGCCGATGCCGGATATTTTTTGTATAAACCGTCACATAAGGGCAAAGACATGCAGGATTGCCTGTCCGTTCTCTCATTGCAGTCCGCAAATCCCCGGCAAAAAATCCGCCCTGCACCCCTTTGATGGGCTGCAAGACGGATGAAGGGCGGGCTCCCCTCCCGGCGGTCAGAGCACCTGCTGATAGATCTCATTTTTCTGCACACCGCGATCCTTTGCCGCCGCTTTGATCGCCTCTTTTTTCTCCATGCCCTGCTCCATGTAATACGCAACGTGCTCCGGCACACTCATCTGCTGCCAGAATGCGTCCTCCGTCCCGGTCTTCCCGTCTTTGCCTGCAAGGACAAGCACATACTCGCCGCGCGGCTGACGCTCCGCATAGTAATCCAGCGCCTGTGCCAATGTCATACGCAGAATTTCCTCATTCAGCTTGGTCAACTCCCGGCAAAGCGAAATTCTCCGGTCGCCACCGAACACCTCACACAAATCCCGGAGCGTAGAAACCAGTTTATGCGGCGCTTCATAAAAAATCATTGTCCGTTGTTCCTGCGCCAGAGAAGCAAGGTGCCGTTTGCGCGAGGTCTTGTCCGTACTGAGGAACCCTTCAAAGCAGAATCGCCCTGTGGGAAGTGCGGAAAGGGCAAGTGCGGTCACAACGGCGCAGGCGCCCGGCACGCAACTGACCGAAATCCCCCGCTCCGCGCACAGCGCCACCAGGTCGGCTCCCGGATCCGAAACAGCCGGCATTCCCGCATCCGTTACCAATGCGCAGGACTCACCCGATGAAATTCTTGCAAGGATCTCCTCCCCGCGGGCGCGCTTATTATGTTCAAAATAGGACACCATGGGTTTCTGAATGCCCAAATACGTCAGCAAATGCATCGTATTGCGCGTATCCTCCGCGGCAATAAAATCCACCTCGGAAAGCACCTTGACAGCCCGCTCCGACAAATCGGCAAGATTTCCGATCGGCGTGGCAACAAGGTAAAGTGTCCCGCCCATTACCCGGTTTTTTTCACTTCCCTTTGCATCTGCCTCCCATGCAGTCGTATGGTTTTTTACAGAACTCATAGAATCTCCTTTCACGCCTCCCCCGCTACCGGCATAACATAACGGATAGATAGAAAGGGGAGATGGCATATATGGCAACGAAAATTTACATCGATCAGGGGCACAACCCGCAGAATCCCAACGCAGGTGCCGAAGGGAACGGTCTGCGTGAGCAAAATATTGTTTACCGGATCGGCATTGAACTTGCCGCTCTGCTTCGCGCGGCGGGATATGAGGTGCTGCTGTCCCGTCCCACGCCCGAAACACAGCTCGGCACTTCAAATACCACCAGTCTGCGCGCCCGCACGGATCAGGCGAATGCCTGGGGAGCGGATTATTTTGTCAGTCTGCATACCAATGCCGCAACGGACGCCTCTGGCACGGGCAGTGAAGCTTTGGTTTATGCACGGAACACCCCTGCATTTGAGCTGGGGGAATCCATTCTCTATTGGCTGAACAGTACCACCGGTCTGCCCAATCGCGGCGTAAAACTCCGCCCGGGACTGTACGTGCTGCGCAAAACGGCAATGCCCGCCGTCCTGGTGGAACTGGGATTTATCACCAACCCAGGAGACGCGGCACTGATGAATGAAAATCCGGGACTGTTTGCCGACGGTCTTTTCCGCGGCATTCAGGCTTACACCGGGGGAGCAAACGCATAGGCATCATTTTTGCAGCATCTCCAACAGCCCCGCCTCGTCAATCACCGGTATTCCGAGCGCGTTTGCCTTGGTCAGTTTGGAACCGGCGGCTTCCCCGGCAACCACATAGCCGGTTTTGGAAGAAACCGAACCGGAGACTTTTCCCCCCGCCTGACGGATCATGGCGCTTGCCTCGTCCCTGGAAAGCGTGGGTAACGTTCCGGTCAGAACAAACGTAATCCCGGCGAGCCGATCCCCTGCCGGAGCGGCAGTGGCAACCGTCACCACGCCGGCATCCCGCAGACGGTTACAAAGAGCGATATTTTGCGGGTGCGAAAAATAGTTGACTACACAGTCCGCGGAAATCTCGCCGAAATCATCAATGGCACAGATATCCTCCCGCGTCAGCATCATGCAATTCTCCAGCGTGCCGGCACGCCTTGCCAATGCGGCGGCGGCGATCTGCCCGATATTCCGGATTCCGAGCGCATAGAGCAGTCGTTCCAATCCGGCTTTCCGCGAAGCGTCAATGGCAGCAATCAGGTTGGCTGCGGACTTTTCTCCCATGCGGTCCAACGAGGCCATCTGCTCCGCACGGAGGCTGTACAGATCTGCCGCATCGTGCAAAAGACCGTTTGCAAGCAGCATCTCCACCACCTGCGGTCCCATGCCGTCAATGTCCATGGCGTCTTTGGACACAAAATGCGTGATTCCGCGCAAAAGTTGCGCCGGGCAGGCGGCATTGGTACAACGCACTGCCGCCTCTCCCTCTTCACGGAACACCGGTTCTCCGCAGGACGGGCAACGGGTCGGCATATGGAACTCCACCTGGCTGCCGTCACGCATGTCGGGCAACGCACGCACAACCTCCGGAATAATATCCCCTGCCTTCTGCAAAACCACCATATCTCCGATGCGGATATCCCGTTCCCGGATGAAATCCGGATTGTGCAGCGTTGCACGGGAAACCGTGGATCCCGCAAGGCGCACTGGGGTCAGATCGGCGGTCGGGGTCAGCACGCCGGTG
>FR890455.1:0-43900 GCA_000433415.1 Clostridium sp. CAG:448 | reverse complement strand
GGGGTCAGCACGCCGGTGCGTCCGACCTGAACCGTGATCCCGACAAGACGGGTCTGTTTTTGTTCCGGCGGAAACTTATAGGCAACCGCCCATTTGGGTGTATTGACCCCCTCCCCCAACAATGTACGGGTCGCAAGATCGTCAATTTTGACCACCACACCGTCAATATCATACGCAAGCCCATCCCGCAATGCACCGATCTTTTCGATCTGCGCAATCATCTCCTCATAGGAAGACGTAAGGATGCGCTCCCCGATTACCGGGAAGCCGAGCGCCGCAAGACGATCCAGTGTTTCGGTATGGGAAACGAGGGCATGTCCGTCCGTATACAGATTTCCCGCCTGCAGGTTGAAAATGAAAAGATCCAGCCCGCGTGAGGCAGTTACCTGGGGATCCAATTGCCGCAAAGAACCCGCAGCGGCATTGCGGGGATTGGCAAGCAATGCCTGCCCCGCCGCGGAACGCTTGGCATTCAGTCGTTCAAAAACCTGCCGCGGCATATAGACCTCACCCCGGACAGTCAATGTCAACGGCTCCGGCAGAGTCAGGGGAAGCGAAAACACGGTGCGCAGATTCTGCGTTACGTCCTCGCCGACCTCCCCGTTTCCGCGCGTTGCGCCCTGTACAAACACACCGTTTTCATAGTGAAGCGCAACCGAAAGTCCGTCGATTTTAGGTTCTACCGACCAAAGGGCATCCGATACCGTGGCAGACACGCCGCGCAGATATTCATGCAGTTCATCGAAAGAAAACACATCCGCAAGTGAATTCATCCGGACCGCGTGCGTGACCTTGTCAAATTTCTCCAGCGGCATTCCGCCAACGCGTTGTGTCGGTGACGCAGGATCGAAATATTCGGGATGCGCCGCCTCCAGTTCCGACAACCGTCGGTACATCCGGTCATACTCATAGTCCGGAATCTGCGGTGCGTCCTCCACATAATACAGCCTTGCATGATGCGCAACCGTTTTGCGCAGTGCGACCAATTCTTCATAAACCGCATCCTTTTGTTCCATACCGAATAACCGCCTTTCTCCTGGATATCTATATGCAAAAAATAGCCCACTCCCTTTTATTATATCCCAATGTGCGCACTTTGTCAATGAGAAAAGGAATTTCTTGCTCCCTCTCCACACAACGTTCACCGTCATTTTCCACAAAAATCAGAAAGAATCTCCTTTTATTCATGGAAGCACTTTACAACATCAAAAAAGCATGCTATAATAAAGGTGCAACAGAGGGAGGCACGACAACGCGGTCGTCCCTCTGAAAACAGAGGAGGTACTTTTATATGAAGATCAACATTATCGGCAGACAGATGAACGTGTACGAAGATACCAAGCAGCTGATCGAAAAAAAGCTCGCAAAGCTGGACAAGTACTTCAAGACCGAAGCGGAAGCAACCGTAACGCTGAGCCGCAAGCACAACGTTTCCACACTGGAAATTACAATCAACGCTGCGAATACACTGTTCCGCAGCGAGGTGGGCGCAGAATCCTTCCGGGACGCGCTGGATAAATCAATAGACGCAATCGAACGACAAATCCGCAAGAACAAGACCAAGCTTGCAAAGCGCCTGCGTGAGGAAGCATTTATACCGGCTCCCGAAGAACCGCTTCCCTTCTTTGAGGAAGACTATGAAGAGGATCAGGAAAACAACCTGATTACCCGCACCAAAATTTTTGAATACCATCCGATGACACCGGAGGATGCCATCATGCAGATGAACCTGCTGGAGCACACCTTTTTTGTCTTCCATAACAGCGAAAACGAAAAAGTCTGCGTGGTCTACCGGCGCAATGACGGCACTTACGGTCTGATTATGCCGAACAATTAAAATGCCAGGAATCTGATCGGCGCCCGAAAGGGCGCCGCTTTTTTGCTGCCTGAAAAGTTTCTCATTCCGGTTCGGAAAGGACGGATGTGTCGAATGATTTCCCTTTCCCTGAACGGTCTGGGCAACGGCATGCAGCCTTTTGTCAGCTATAACTACGGAAAAAAAGGCATCCGGTACGTCACCGTGATTGCGTTTTGTTTTGCCGTGATTGTCTGGTCACTCTCACTCGCATTTCCCGAAATGTACGCATGTCTCTTCTCCGCAAACGAATCGGTCACGCAGATTGTAAAACAATACTGTCCCCTGTTCCTGATGGGTTCCATCATGTTTTTTGTACAGATGACCCTGCAAAATGTCAATGTCGCGCTCGGACAGGCAAAATGCGCGCTATTGCTTGCGGTCACACGGAAGGTCATTATCCTGATTCCCCTCTGCTTTGTTCTGACACACTTCCTCGGCTTCCGGGGTGTGTATCTCTCGGAAGGCATTGCGGATCTTGTGGCGGGGATCATCACAACGATCGTCATTTTTACGACCTTCCCGCGCATTTTCAGAGAACGGGAAAAGGAAGTACGCGAAAGAAAGAATGCCATAAGCAATCAGGATTGACAACCTCGCCCGTTTATGGTAAACTACAATCAAGGCGGCGACGGCATCGTTCCGAAAAAATCACCACCGCCAAAAGCAGGGAAATGCCTTACATCGCCTTTACTTACAAGGAGCTACGGATATGTTTCGTAAAATATGGGGTATCATTTCAAAAATACTTTGGGTTTTGTGCTGTGGGCTTTGGTTCGCAATTTTATGGGGAATCTGGGGCGTGGCACTTTGCATGACCATCATCGGCATCCCCTTCGGACTGCAATGCTTCAAGGCGGCACGTCTGTCCTTTTTGCCCCAGGGAAAACGCGTTGTCCTGCAATTCAAATCACACCCTGTCGCGAATGTTTTCTGGGTCCTGATCGGCGGTTGGGAAATGGCGCTTGCTTATCTGTCCGTCGGCATTGCCAACTGCATCACACTCATCGGCATTCCGCGCGGGATTCAATGTTTCAAAATTATGAAGCTTGCCATTTTCCCCTTTGGCGCAACGGTCACAGCGGATCAATGAATCCGCAAATGTTTCATCCGGCACAAACGCCGTACGGCAGAGATGATGCCGGGTGGTTGCCGTTCATGACGCCGACTGCAAGAAACTACACCAAAAAGAGCCACCGCAGATGGATTTTGCTCCCATTTGCGGTGGCTTTGCCTTTTCCGACAAGAGTAGTTTTGCCCGTTTTCAATTCTGCGAAAGGTTATTTCGGATCGACATAAAGGTCAAACAGCTTCCCGCAACGCGGACAACGAACCTGATGCTGGCCCGGTTCGCGCGGCAAGCGCAAAAGGGCTTTGCAGTATTTACAGTAGCGGAATATGTGCTCCGCATCATCCTTCGGGCGCTTTCGGCGACGGCGTGGGGATAGCTTATGGACAAAACGCAAAAAAGCCTCGTTTTCCCGCCGGCGACGGGGGATATTTCTGGACATAACACGGAAGAATATATAAAACAAGAGCAGCAGTCCGACCACGTAAAGTACGGAATAAACAATAATGCCCACAAGTGTCTTTTTGCAGAGTAAACCAACCACCCAAGCCGCGACAATGATAATCACGTAAAGTACAATCAGAACGTAGTAAAGTGTATCAATCCCGTACCTGCCGTAAAAGAAACCGGAAACCCGTTTTTTAAAAATTCCCATCGGTTTTTTATACACCTCCTCTTCTCTGTGTCCGCAACACCGGCGAGAAAAAAAGAGGCACCGCACATCGCAAACAACACTGCCGGAATGACAAAACCGCCTCCCGGTCAGTACGCTATTATTATGCCGTCTCTACTTAATCGCCGTGAGAACATTGCGTGAATTTTTCTTGAATTTCTCACACCCGCCCTTGCATTTTCGGGCAAAATGCGGTATACTGATACACATCGGAGCCGAAAGGAGGAATGTGCATTTGGAAACCGGCAAATCCATACAAAACCCGCCCGCCTGTGCGGATTCGGTGGAAACACTACGCAAGACAGTTGCCGCCAATATTGCCGCCCTGCGTCAGGCACAGAAAATGACGCAACTGGAAGTGGGCAATGCGCTCAATTACTCTGACAAAGCCATTTCCAAATGGGAACGCGGAGATGCCGTGCCGGATGCATATGTTCTGTTGCAGATGAGCCGTCTGTTCGGGGTCAGCGTCGATTACCTGCTGCACGATCACGGGGAGGAGCCCGTTCCGAAGGCCGCAAAAAATCACCGGTTCAGTTACATTATCCTCATGCTCCTGACCGCAATGGGAATCCTGACCGTCGCAATCCTTGTCTTTATCGTACTCTATCTGTGTGACATCCGTCAACCATTGGTCTTTCAGTTTGCAGTACCAGTCATCTTTATTGTGCTGACCGTCTTCAATTCCATTTGGGGAAAACGGAAAAACAATTTTTACTTCATTTCCGGCATTGCATGGTCGCTCATTCTGACGGTGTACCTTGTTTTTCTCTCCCTGTCTCATAACTGGTGGCAGATCCTGGTGCTCATTCTCCCGACGCAGCTCATTATTCTGCTTTGTTTTCATCTGCGCCTGCCAAAATTCCGAAAATGATGTATTTTGTCAAAAATCGGCTGAATATCGTATAAAAGTAGGGACTCTACGAATCGTAGAGTCCTCATTTTTTTCTGTAGAACTGACTGTCAGAAGTCTACAACGGCAAAAATGCAGTGTAGAGGCACGCGAACACGGAGTAGGTTGCATTTCAGAGCCGGATGACGTATACTGTTTTCATCGGATCTGATCAGGTCCCGTCAGTTGCCTCGGCGCATGTGACCTTCACTGCATCCGGTCACACAAACGACTGATCCGGTAGGGCCTTGATTTGAAAAATCGGAAAATAAAAACAGATACAAAAATCGCATCAAACAGAAGGAGAGTTCTATGAGTAAAAAATCCATTGCAAAATCCATTCGCGTCATTACGGTTCCGCCATTCCTAGTCACGACATTGCTCCTGTTACTTTATTTTCTGCGTCCTGCCTTCTTTTATCATATCGGGCAGCTATTTGCGGCAATCGGATTTCTCGCGGTTCTTCCTACCCTTGCCTATCCGCTTTCCGCGCTGATCCCCGCTCTGCGGAAAAAGGGGCGTGACGGTCAGCGAAAGCTGGCATTCGTCACCAGCGGCATCGGGTATGTGGGAGGCGTCATTTATTGTCTTTTGGATCGGACAACGCCGCAACTGAAGTTTATTTTCTTTACCTACCTCTGCTCCGTCTTTATTCTCATTTTCTTCAATAAGGTTCTGAAGCTACACGCAAGCGGTCACGCCTGTGGGATTGTCGGTCCGTTGGTGATTGCCGTTTATTTCCTGGGATGGTACTGGCTGTTCCCCACCGCTCTCTTAGCCGCAGGAGTTGCGTGGTCCTCCCTCTATCTTGCCCGGCACACCAAACGTGATCTCGCTATGGGAACGCTTACGGCAATTGCTTCCTTTTGTCTTTGCCTTTGCGTCATTCTCCTTTGACAGAGGAATTGACCGATATACAGAAACAAACCGTCCGAACGCCTTTACACAAGGCATCGGACGGTTTTTATTGAGTTGATGAAGTCACCTTCTCAAAGGAAGGAGCCGCCCGGTCTACTAAAACAGGATTTCCGAAAGGGTCAGACTACTGTTTCCGAAGGTAATCACGGCGGTTGCGGCATCCTGTACATCCAAGTGCAGTCCGCTGCTCAGGGAGTGCGCAGACAGTTTTTTCCCGTTCGCGTCGTACAGCGTTACAACAGCCTCTCCGTCCGTCTGTCCTGCGATAAAGAAGCGGACAGACGCGGCATCAGTCAAAAGTACGGTCAGCGTTTTGCCCTTGTTTCCCGCAGGAACCGTCACACCCGTCAGAACATTATGATCCGTCAGCGCACACAGGTCCGCTGGGGAAAGGAAATCATCGTCGGAGGACAATAAGGGATGTTGATAGGGATCGTGCAGCACCGTAAATGCCGACATGGTAAACCAATTGGTCTGGTCTGCGGTGGCAATCAGACGAACATATCGAGCGGTAATCTCCAACCCTTCATAGGTTGCTCTGCCCTGCCCGGGGGTATCCAGAACCGTCCAGACATAGCCGTCAGCCGAATACTGCAACTGCGCATGCTGCATGTAATCCGCACTGTGACCCCCTACACCCGTTTCCAGCAAAATGCCGGTAATACGACAGGGCGCGCCCAGATCCATCATCACATAATCCCCCGCAACAACGGCACGTGCCGCCCAGAAGTAAGTATCGGCATTTCCGTCCGTCACATGGTCTATCACGTAATCCTGATAGGTCGTCAGTGTTGTGGAAATTCCCGGCTTTCCTGCAATGGCTGCAACCGTGCGATTCGTGTTTGCCTCAAACACCCGCACCTTGACCCAGCCGGTTGCACTTGTATCGGTGTTGCGCATCCGCACATACCGTGCGTCAAAAGAAAGGGATTCCAAATAGATCTGCTCGCCAAACTGTCCCTCGCAAATGGTGGTCCATGTTTTTTGATCCGTCGAATACTCAATTGCCGCATGGGTAAAGACATCCCCGCCGTTTTCTCCTGTAGCAATATAAAGATTGTATATGTGAACGACTTCACCGAAATCCAGTCCTACATAACCCGTCGTGCCGGGTGCCGCCTGCCACATGGCGCCGTGCGACCAGAAATACGTCGAGTCATCGCCGTCGCAGATCCGGTCGACCGTATAATCCATGTAATGGTTTGCATTGGTAATAGCGGTTGCACGCAGGGAAACGGACGGTTGCGCAATGCCGGCAAGCACATTGATCCGCTGGGTCAGTCCGGCGATCAGCGGCGTCAGAACGTCGGGAGAAACGACACGGCGATTGTCGGATACCGTTTCCGCCAACAGGCTGTAATTTCCGATCTGCGCAAGCACCGTATCCGTCTGCCCGGCTGCATACGCCTGCTCCGCCTCAAAATAACAAATCGCCATGCGGCAATATGCCTCCGCCTTGTCAAACCATTCGCCTGCTTCGGCATTCAATGCCGCATCGGCACGGCGCAGAGTCTGCAGATCCCCGGGCATGCGCTCCAGCATTTCCAGAATCGGTTTCAGCTTCTTCGGATCCTCGCCGGAAGCCCGCCATTCATCCACAAGCTTGCCCAGTGCAACGGTCGACTTGTTCCCGTTTTGCGGACAGGCACCGACCATGTCAACGAAGGTCAGTGCCGCATCCCCGGCATCCGGTGCCAAATATGCCGCGGCAGCCCGGATGGAGGCTTCCTGATTATATGCCACGGGATTCCAAAGATAATCGGCAACCGTAAAAAGCGGATAAAGTGAAGCGTGCCCCTGATTCATGGGATTGGCAACAAATCCGCAGATAGAGCCTGCCAACTCCTGATCCAACCCCTGGCAGGGCGCCATGTACAAATGGTCTACCAGTACATCATTGACCGGATAATTCCACCACAGGTATACCTGACGTCCGTACTTGGCATTGATTTTTTGCAGATCGGAAACGCGGATGGACGCCGGGACCACACCGGGTCCTGTCCACATCAGGCGCAGATCAGGATTCAGAAGCGGTGCAATTTGATCTGTATATGCGGTCAGCATGGGATCGGTATACTCCGTGGTAATACAGATCAGATCGGAAACACCCTCATGCGTGCGGACAAATTGCTCCTGAAAATCGTTGAGCAACCCTGCGTGTCCTTCCGCATTCAATGTCGGAATGTCATCCAGAAGCACGGCAAAATCACGCACACCGATCTCATAAAGCTGCTCACACTTGGCAGTCAGATTTGCAAAATCCTGCTTGTAGCCGCGATCCAACCGAATATCGCCGCCCGGTGAAATCGCATAGACAAATCGGACGCGGTTTTGCGAAGCGCTGTCAATTAGTGTGCGCAATTCTTCCAGCTCCTCTGCGGTATACAGCTCTCTCCATTTGCTTCGGTGCTTTGCGTCATCCTTCGGCGCATAGATATAGGTATTCATTTTTTGGTGCCCCATAAACGCAAACAGCTCTTTACGGAACAGTGTTGTGTACGCCGCTCCGTAAAAGCCCTCAATCACACCGCGTTCAGGAACGGCAGGCGCATCACGGACGGTCAGGCAGGGAAGCTTCCCGTCTTCCGCCAGTTGTGAAAGCGTAACCAACGCATAGTATACGCCGCGGTCGCTTCCGGCGGTAATACACACACCATCTGACGAAAGAACCAATTCATATCCTTCCTCGGCGCCGCTTGCAAACAGATCGGACATATCCTGCACCGCGATCCGGACAGGCAGGGCATTTTCCTGCGAGGACAAAAACCCCCACTCCCGCAGAAGCGCTGCGTAGGGTGCAGCGTCCCCATCCGCGGACAGTGCGGCAGGAATTGCCGGTACTTTCTGCGACGTTGATCCGTCCGGCAAAATGACGTTTTGCGGCACAGGGTAAACCGAACGGACCGCTACAAACAGGTCATCTCCATCAAGATGCCCCCCGCTGGTTTCCTCCGCCCTGGTTTGCTCTCCGCTGTCTGATCCGGACGGATCGGCGGTACCGGATTCTTCTGTTACGGGATCATTTGGGGCTGGATTTTCCGGTTCCCCGCGGCAGGACAGCATAAAAAGCATCGCAGTTGCAAGCAAAATTTCCGCCAGAACACCTGAGAGCAGGTATCCGGACCTCGTCATTCTTTTTTTCATTGCCCTCTCCTTACCTACCGCTTTTCAAAAAGCAGTATTTATGTTAATCCATGGTTCCAAATACGCTACTTGGCGGACGGCGTTTCCGCCGGACAGAGCGTGCTCTCCCGCACCGGAACCTGTCGCCGGGCGCGGGCATTCTGGTATAGTTCTTCGGTTGCAAATGAAAGTTTCGTAATAGCGTCACGGGCCCTTATATAGCACCAGAAGCTGTCATCGGGGACAGAAATGTCAACCGCATCCCCTCTGCCAAGATAGTCGTACTCGATATGCACACTGTCCAACTCCAGCGGCTTTTTATGGAGCGTAAATTCTCCCTTTCCGTAAAGATTGTCGCAAATCACATAGGTACCTGTCATATCCTGTATCAGTCTGCCGCTTCCGTGTTTGTAAAACTTTTTCCAACCGGGCAGCGTTTCTATGCGTGCCTCGCTTTCAAACCGGTAAGTGCCGGAAAGGATCTCATGCCGCACACAATCGCGTTCCCACGCAGACCAATCGGGAATATGCGGATATTCCGTTTCCCCCTCTTTTGCGTGCAATTGCCCGTATACATCCATCTCCCAACGTTTTCCGCAGGCACGGCACCAAAGCTCCGTCCCGGCAGAATCGGTTTCGTATTCCTTCCCGCAATGCGGGCATTTATACAAAAGGCAATGTAACCCCTCTGCCCGTCGCGGATGGTCAATCCGGATGCGGTTCTCTGCCTGCCAGCGGAAATCATCATAAGTAAAATTGGTGCGAATGCGGGTAAAAATCTCCTCTTTGGAAAGTGTTTGCGTTTCCTGTGCAGTGATAATCGGCTCCGCACGTCCCTCAATATAAGTTCCCTTATCAATCTTGTTCCATTGCGGACACGTGACAAAATTCCCGTGAATCCGCAGTACCACGACCGGAACCCCCAACAACTTAACAAGGCTTGCCGTAGACTCCGGGATGTAGGAACCGCATCCGTCCAGTGAATAACGTGCCTCCGGAAACAGACAAAAAATGCATTTCAGTTTCTCCACCGTATACTTCATATTGCGTATCAAATGAAAATCCTGCACAAATTTGCGCTTTCCGATGACCCCCAATGCGCGCATCAATGGTGCGGAATAGGTATTGAATCCTTCCAGCGTCATGACATTGATCACGGGGTGCGGATGTGTCACCTTCATCATCACGGCAAAATCACAGAAATAGGAATGCGTCACCAAGAGCAGATACGGCTTGCCCTCCAGAGATTCCATATTGACTTTGTCAATCTTTGCATGTCGTCGCCGCAAATCCGGCCATGCCAGGATATGCTTGGCAACCGAAAATAGAGGCCCGGGTTTCTTTGGTTTGACGGAAAAGTCAAAATGTCGGATTTTTTCCGGATGTCGGATCCGGTCCGGTTGCCGGTAACGCGTTGCTTTGTTCTTTTTATCCATATCTCTCCCGCAATACTTCGCCTTCTCAGAGAAAGCCGCTATCCCACGGATAACGGCTTTCCTTTATGTTTGTTTGAATGTTTGTTTGAATGTGTGTCACAATCCCTGTTGTAAGATCATCTGCCGATCGGATTATTCGCCGGTGATACCCGAACGCTCAATACCCTGTACCAGGAAGTTCTGGCAGAAGATATAGAGGATAATCAAAGGCAGAATAATCATAATACCGCAGGTATTCCGAATCGCCGCTTCATACAACGACTTGCCCGCATAATCCAACTTCAGACTCGGCGGGATCTCCACAATGCCGGTCAACAATTTCACCTGCTGGTTGATGTAGAACAAAGACGTGTAGAAGTCGTCGGTCCACTGCCAACAGAAAGCGAACAGGAAAATCGTAATCATCATCGGAATAGACATCGGCAGAATGATGGTCAGGAAGGTACGGAACGTTCCCGATCCGTCGATATATGCCGATTCCTCCAAAGATTCCGGAATTCCCGTAAAGAACTGACGCATCATGAAGACGTACAAACCGTTCTTAAATGCAAGTCCGGTCATGGACAGAATAATCAACGGTGCATAAGTCTTTGTCAGATTCAACCCGTTCGGGAAATTCAGCAAATGGATCTTGGAGAGGATGCCATCCAACCCCTCAATACCGGTTGTCACACCTCCGCTCAGGAAGGACAGAATGCCGAACACATCGAAGAAGCGGAAATTCATGAACATGGAAAGCTGCAGGGTCTGGTGCGGGACCACCATGGTCAGGATTACGAGCATGAATACCAGCTTATTTCCCTTGAAACGGAACTTTGCCAAGCCGTAGCCGATCAAAGAACAGATAAACGTCTGCATCAAAGCGACCATACCGGACAAAATGAAGGAATTCAGAAATGCCTCAAAATAATCCAGCTCTGTGATAATCGCCTTGTAAATATCCAACGTCCAATGCTTCGGGATCAAACGAACCGTTACATCTACGAAGTCCTCCGGTGCCATAAAGGAACCGGCAATCTTTGTAAAGAAGGGATACAGAACGATATAGGAAATACCGATCAGAAGAACCAGGCGGAAGATGTACCAGATCACTCTGGTTACAAAATACATGTTCAGGAATTTCGCCTTCAGCCGATCCTTCAGCGGTGTGCGGTCAAAGTCCATCTTGATGGAACGCTTTGACTCTTTAATAATCGGTCTGCCGCTTTCGTTTGCGGCAACCGCTTGATTTGTTTTCTCCATTTTCTGCTCCTCCTTTCTTTAAGATTCCCTTCTCTGATAGAAGACAAATGCAGAGAAGATTGCTCCGACTACGGCGATGATGGCAATGACAATCAGGAAGTACATCCACGCCATTGCAGAACTGCGGACGTCACCGTCGTTCTGTTTATACACAGACGCAATGTAGGTCATAACTGTATTGGAATCGGTCGTAAAGGAGTCGATAATGGTATAAATACCGTTTACAAGAATCATCGGGCTGATCATCGGGAATGTAATCTTCCAGAAGGTTTCCCACGAGGTTGCGCCGTCAATCTTGCACGCCTCATAAATGGCAGGGGAGATAGACTGCAAGCCGGCAAGGAAGATCAGCATCTGTACGCCGGAACGGTTAACAATGTCGTAAATATCGTTGATCATGTTTACAACGTATTCAACCATGCCTTCTCCGACCTTCATGTTTGAGAACAGCCGCTCAATATCGATCGCCGAAACGATTTCTGTCGCCGCGCTGGTTCCCGAACCGTCGTCGATACCGGAGGTAGAATCCATGTAACTGGACAGAATGTTCTGTGCGTCAATGGACTCCATGATACCGGTGGAAAGAATAACCGGGATGAAGAAGATTGCACGAAATGCCGCACGTCCGATCATTTTCTGGTTCAGCAACACTGCCATGAACAGGGAGAAAATGATGATCGCGGGAATATCGAATGCCAGTTCCTTCAGACCCTCCACCAACGTGCGGACGAAGTCCGGGTCGGTTCCGAGTGCCCAACTGTAGTTGTCCCAGCCAACGAACTCTTTTTCAAAGCCGCCGCCGGCACCCACAATGGAAATTTTGTAAAAACTGAGTTGAATGGACTCAAAGATAATCGGCAGATAAACGCAGACAAATCCGATCACGAAGGGCAGGACGAATACCCACCCCATCCGTGCTTTTCGTTTGTCCAAAGAGGCAATCTTACGCTTTTTCGGTGCCGTCTTGCCGGGAGTCACTGTTGTTTGTGCTTTTGCTTGGTTTGTCATCTTCACACCTCCCATCAATGATTGCCGAGAATAATCTCATAACCGAATTTCGCAATGGTGTACAGCTTGCCATTGTACTCTACCTTTACCGCGAAGTTGTTGTAGTTGATAATGATGACCTTCTTGACACTGCCATCATCATTACCGTACGTCACGGCAACAATCTTATTGCCGCTGGTCGCGTACTTATCAAAGTCAGTCTTGGTTTCTTCTTCTTTTGTACCGGAATTGTTGTTTGACATTCTGTCAGTGATGTCCTTGCGTGTAACCGTGTACTCGGCAGGGAGTTCCACACTGGAACAGAAATCAAGTACGCCCTGTACGCTTTCTTCAAACGCCTTGGCTGCCAATTCCTTATTTTCCGTGATGCAATAAGTAAAGCTGAAGAAGTCGGTTGCCTGCACCTTGGCAGGAATATTAAGGGATTCCTCTGTGAAGTCAGTTCCGAGCTGATCGGCGATTTCCTTTTTGAGTTTGTTTCGTGCACTGATCAACGCATAGGAGAGGTTGCTCTGTTCATAGACAAACTTCACATAGTCGCCTACGGTTACGTACTGATTTACATTGGTGACCTTTTCAAGCGCCGCATCCTTTGCAAGGTATGCATCCATCACCGCCTTGCAATCAGCCTTTACCTTCTGTGCAGCTTCGTAAGCAGCCTTCAGTGCATCGGTCTGATCCTTCTCATATGCCTGCTTTGCCTTTGCCTCATCCTTAACAGCCGTATCGTAAGCTTTCTTTGCGGCAATGTAAGCCTCTGCAAGTACATATTTTTCGGCATAAGCGTTGATCTCGCCTGCAATACCCAACTCGGCATTCAGTTTACTGCCCAAGCTGTATACAACATACTGACGCAGAGCTTCACTGTTTGAAGTGGTGTACACATACGGTACGTCTGCTTTGATCTTCAGGTCTTCTGCCTTTTCGATGGCATCCAGATCGTAACCCGCCTCGGTACCGGCCGCAATCAGCTTTTCAATCAGCACATTCAGTGCGTCGCGGTTGCTTTCCTGCGTTGCAAGATCTTCTTTTGCAGTCTGCAGTGCGGCTTCCGCTTTCTCTTTGGCTGCATCATCTGCCGCCTCGTCAACTGCCTTCCGGCGGGTTTCCACCAAAGCCGTTGCCTTTTCAATTGCAGCAAGAGCAGCAGTCAAATTCTTCTTTGCGCTCAGAAGACTATCCAATGCGGCAACCGCAGTCATATACTGCACAACCTTTTCATACTCCGCATTCAGATCATAAAGTCTGGTGCCGTCGGCAAGCAACTGATCAAAGTATGCATCCTGGTAGCGTGCCTTCACCTCATAGTAGCCCTTTTCTCCGTTTGCAAGACCGTTCAGGTACAGTGCAGACAGATTGTACAGGCGCTCGGAATCACTGATGATTGTCTGTTTAACTGCTTCGTCCTCAATATCCTTGACACCGTTCTTGACATCCTCGACTGCCTGACGGCTGACATCCAAAAGCTCAATAACGGAATTCATGGAATCCTCAGCAATCTTCGCATAGTTTCCGACCTGTGCCAAAGCGACGATCAGACGGTAGCGTTCCTTGGTAACGGATTTTGTGGTGTTGACATACGCCTGATAATTTGCCGCGTCTGTCTCATCCGTGGAATCCGCCAGTTTATCCCAACCCTTTGCAACCGCATCGACATACTCAAGAATGGCAGACTTGTAATTTGCCATCTTGTCATCGACCGTAAACTTGTTGACCTGCGCATTGTTTCTTGCGGAACCTGTCGCTGTCACTGCCTTTGCGAGGGCATCTTCTACCTCTCTGATCTTCTTACGGGCATTACCCACCTTCTGCAGGAGCAGCTTTTCCGCTTCCTCAACTTCGGCGAGTTCTCTTTCGCGATATTCGCTCATCGCCTGGTCGATATCCGATTCCAATTCATCTACGTCAGGTACACGGGTACCGTTGATAAATTCGTGCTTGGTGATCAGATTGAGCTGTACATCCCGCAACACAGCGTTCAGCTCGTTGTACTTGTCAATCATATCCTCTTTCCAGATATCATAACGCACGGAATAGTAGTTGCTCAGATAGGTGAAGTCCTTGAGCTTCTGTGTGTTCTGATAGGAAAGTGTGAAATACGGAGAAGCTCCGTTTTCCAGAATCTTCAACATGGCGTACTGGATATCGCCCTCCATGTTGAGCGGATCGTCGGAGAACTGTTTGTAACCGTGCAGAATGACACCGACAAACGGAATGGAGCAACTTGCCTTGTTATAACGGCTGGAATCCAGGGAAATTCCCAGGATATGATCCGCATATTTCCAGGTATAGGAGTTGCCGCCTTCGGTCATCACACTCAGTCCCGCCTTATTCAGATACTCAAAGGCGCTGATTGTGAATTCCTTTGCGTCCTCGCGGTTGTAAGGCTCATCCTCATCAAAGTCAGAGTTCAGAGCGGAACCAAGCGAACCAACGGAAATACCGGTTACATTGTTGAAATTACCCAGATAATTTGCAATCAAGTGCTTGTAGAAGTGGCTCATATACGCCGGCGAGAGCACCATTTCGTATCTGCCCTGATACTTCTGCTTGGTTGCAACATAGTATTTTTTACTTGCATAACGGTCGTCAATGGTCTTTGACGCATGCAGTTTGAGCACGGTGGCATCAAACAATGTGTCATTCACAACGTATGCAAAATCAAAATCAGGATAAATGCCCAGGTGCTTTCCGGTCTGCTCGGATACTTCTTTTGCGTAATCCAAGAGTTCCTGGAATCCCTTGTTGCCGCCTACCGAATTCTCAAACTTCAGATCGTACGGCACATTGGAGTACATACCGCCATTTGCAAAACCGGTCAGCTTGAAATTGATATTCTTGATACCGGCTTTGCTCAATTCGTCATACATGGTTTTGACATTCTCAAAGGTCGTCAGAGGGGTCATTACATTGACCGGGACGGACAGGATTTTCTCGGTCGTTTCCAGCGTACCGAACGATTCGATGTACAGCGGAATATCGTCTTCAATATCCTCCGCGGTCAAACGGGTCAGAGCACCTTCGCGCTCCAGGTAATCCCGGTACGCGACTGCCATGCCAAACCAGCTTGCGTCATAGTACTTATCCAGATTCTCCGCCTTGGCGGTTTTCTCATCTGTACACAGGACATAACGGATCTTGTAGTTTCCGACATACTTTCGGTTACTGACCACGGTCCAAGTAGAGTTGGAACCAACCGAGATGGAATCCTGAATGTTGTAGGAGTCCTTCGGGCGGGGATTGAACTGCATCCGCATTGCGCTATATTCGCTCTCGGTTGCGTCCGTGTATGTAGAGATTGATGCCAAAGCATCTCCTTCTTCAATGATGGCGAGGAATGCGCGGCTCTTGGTAATATCAGTCCGTGTGACCTGCGAATCTCCCGTTGCATTGGCACTTGCGTTCAAAAGCTGCTTATACGCGCGCAACGCATCTGGAACGGTTGTCATGTCTTCCATTTTCTTCACCACAGAACCGGAAATAATGGTACTTGTACCATCCTCCTGCTCCAGGTTCACATAGGTCGTATCCTCCTGAATACCGTACACCGGATAGCGGATCGCCTGCTGATAGGTACCGGAAATGGTATGGTAAGCGTAGTCGGATCCGTAAACCTTACCTGTAACCGAAATTTTGGTTTTCAGAGACGGATCGGCAAATGCGAACAGCGCGCCTGAACCGTCCGGGTACATCGTATACCCGTTATACAGGTTATTGCCCGCTCCCATGTAAGGAAGAACCTCCACATAGGTCAACTGATACAGGGACTCATTGAACCGGATACCGTTTGCAGGCAAACGAACAGTCATACCGTTGGCATCCAGCGTATACTCCAACGCCATCTTAAACAGCGGTGGATTATCTTCTTCACCCTGATACTGCGTCATTTCATGGTCGGTGTCCAATTCCTCGTAGGAATAATCCGGGCAGTTCGCCTTGATCAATTCCTCACAAAGGTTCTTCTCGGCGTCGGATGCAGTCGGGTCAAAGACCCAAACGGCGTACTTCTCCACGATCGGAAACACTGCGATCATTTCTTCTCTTGCACGCTGGGAAGTAATCTTATCCAGATTCTTTTCCAGATAGTATGCAGTGAATTTCTTGTACATGAAGGAATTCTCGCCCAGTGCCTCACGCATCGGCGCCAGAATCATCGTTTCAAAACGCTCATTGGTAATCAGTCTGGGGAGCAGCAAACGTGCTTCCTCACGTCCGATGGTATATTCCACGCGGATACCGTTTTTGATCTTCTTCACCTTGATCTGGTTGCGCATTGCAGCCTGCTCATAGCTGTAGAAGTACTTGTCGTTATCGTTATCCGTATATTTTACGGTGATCTGCGACAGGATCTGCTGTTTGATGGAGGTGGACGCGGTGGACACACCTACATCGTACGGGTTGGTAAACAGCGTATCGATAATGTTCCCATTCTCGTCGCAGTAGACCTCCGCAACCTCACCGGAATATTCATCCACGTAAAGCTGATAGCTATAGGTCTTACCGTTTTCGCTCTTTACCTTTTTATCCGCATGCGGATAATGCGTCATGGTTGCCAGTTTGTCTGCTTCGGAAACATAGGGAGTAACGGTATAGTCAACCGTTGTAACCGTATCCTCGTCTCCGCCGGTGGTTCCGCCGTCCGTTGTCGTTTCCTCATCCGCATACGTCGTAATCACCAGACACTCCAGTGCGCCGAACAGTAACAAAAGAGTCAAGAACATTGAAATTATTCTGTAACCTGATTTCATTTTTTTCTCCTCTCCTCTAAGTTACATTCTGTACTGCAACTCCACCACAATGTTGGTCACAAGGCTGACCAGCTTTGCGACAAGCGTGGAAAACAGAATTGCAAAGAACATGATAAAGATCATACCCACAGCGGTTCCCAGAATGGCAAGGACATTTCCGCCGATACCGTAGTCATGCGTAACCTGCGTACCGAAGAACAGGAGAATTCCCATCCAGATAAACGCCAAGGTTCCCACAAAGGAAATGATATCCACCTCGGTGCTGATTGCAAAGTTGGAGTAGATGGTCGCAGGAAGAACCAACAGCGGGATCGGTGTCAGGCTGTATCCTGCCGCGATGAACACATCCTTAAAGCTACCTTCGCCGTCAAACAAGGTGGTCAGACACCAGTTTGCCACAACGAACAGGAACAGAGGAACCAGGACAGCAAGCAACTGCGTGAAAATCGTAGTGTAACCACCATACGGATTGACCAGATAACCGGAACCGATTGCCTGATAGAAGAACACAAGAACGGTAACGGCAATAATGGTCAGTGCACCGCGCACAGAACCTCTGTGCTCATGCTTCAGATCCCAAAAACCGTCAAACGGATGTGCGATAACGTGGAACGCATACGCAACTTCCTGTCCGTAGGTTTTGCGGGCTCTGCCGTTGTGAGTTGCTTTCTTGTTGATCTTTCCCATTGTCTTGAACAAGAGAACCACACCAACAATGACGGCAACAATGATGACAACGAACAGCAAGAAGTAGGTTGACATCCACTCTGTACGGATTTCCTTATAGGACTTGGACCAGCCGGTCGTTTCATACGCAGCCTCATAGTAGGCAAGCGATTCCTGATACTGTCCGTTCCGGTACATCGCATCTCCGATACCGACGTATGCCGCATCGAAGTTGTTGTTACGCTTCAGAACTTCCGTCCACAGGTTGATGGCAAGATCGTAATCCTGTGTGTTTTCTGCCGCCAATGCCTGAATCAGAATATCACCGTACTCGGTACGGTTGAACACCGTAATGTTGTCGTTGGTCTTATCCAGTATCAGCATGGTATCGCCCTGATACGTGATTGCCTCCACACTGGCAAGACCGCCCAACATGGTGCCGCTGTCGCCGAAAGCGTAAAGCAGGTTTCCGTCAAAATCGTAGGTATAAACACGGTTTCTCTTTTCGTCAATGATGGACCACGTGCCTTCTTCACCGACAGCAACGTCAATGATTGTGGATACGCCGCGGATTTCCGCAGTGGATTCCGTAGCATAGTCAATCTCTCCGGCAGGAGCCCAGAAGCCGTTCCGGCGCATGATTTCATCGCCGTTGGCATTCAGCATCTTGACCGGCATGTATGTACCCTTCTTATCTTTTCCCTTGATTGCACTCTCTACAGAGGAATCCTTAATGGAAGAGGTGGTTACATAAATGAAACCGTCTTTGTTGATCGTAATGTTATTGAACTCGGTTGCGACAACTTCATCGGCATATTCCTTCTGCGCGTCGGTTTGGAAACGACGCCAAAGGATTTCCCAAGCGGAAAGCGCCACTGCCTGTGTACCGATAAAACCGTTAAACTCACCGTCATTGGTCATGACAATGATTCCCTGATAAGTCGTAGAAGAAACGACATACAGTCTGCCGTATTGGTCGACTGCCATCGCAACCGGCTTATAAACGGAATCGGATTCAAACAATTCACTTTCCGGTTCCTCGACAAGGCGGTCAAAGTTACCGTCCCGGTCGAATGCCACGATCCGGTTGGCACCTGAGTCGCAAACCCAAATGTTTTCGTCGGTGACGAACACACCCTGCGGCGCCGTCAGTGCATCCGCAACGCCCTGATCGTTCCGGAATTCGGTAATTACAAAACGCACCTTATAGTAACGGTCCAAAACAACGATCCGGTTATTACCGGTATCGGCGATGTAAACATTGCCGTCGTCATCCGTAACCATATCGCCGGGATTATCAATCGCAACAGGATTTGCGAACAATGACTTATCCAGCAATCCCATATACTCCGAGTCCACAGTGGTTACAGCCGTATACGCATCCGGCGAATACAGGGCATAGCCGTCAATGGAGTATGTATAAGTCTGATATGCCGAGCCGGCACTGGCACGGAGCGGAAACGCCGTCAGGAGCAAGAGCGCAACGAAGACGACACAAAATATTGCGGTCAGTTTTTTCATTTCGTTCCCTCCCTTATCAGTCCTTCATACCACTGGAGCCCATGGTCTCAATGATGTTGGACTGTGAAATAACAAACACAATGATCGGCACCATCATCATGACCACAGAAGCGGCTGCCGACGCACCGGCACGCTTGATACCGCCCGCGGTAATCTGACCGATGGCATAGTTGAAGGATTTCAACTGCTCGGAGTAAATGTACATAGAAGCTCCCGCATTCCACAGGTTCTGGAAGCAGTAAATGATCAGGGTCAGCCATGCAGGCTTAACCATGGGCATCGCAATGGTCCAATAAATGCGCAATTCTCTCGCGCCGTCAAGCCGCGCGGACTCCAAAACCGCATCGGTGATGTTGGTATCCATGAACTGCTTCATCAGATAAAGTCCCAAGGAACTACACCACGCAGGAACGATCAGCGCCCAGTAGGTATCCAACCAACCCAAAGCCGACATCAGAATGAAGGAGGTAATGGTCGTAACGGTGGAGTTGAACATCAGTGAGGTCTGTACCGTCCAGAACATGGCGTTGCGCCCGGGAAACTTGATCTTTGCCATGCAGTATGCCGCAAGAGATGCAAGGAACAGGTGTCCGAAAGTACCGGCAACGGACGTCAGAACGGTATTGAAAACGTAACGGGAAAACGGAACCCAGGAAGTGTTCATGAGCTGGAACAAATCCGTAAAGTTGGATAAGGTCGGGCTCATCACGTAGAAGCGTGGCGGGTACATCCACAACTCATCCAACGGCTTCAGCGCCTGCATGAACACATACAGCATCGGCAGGAACATAAATGCGCCCAGGATGACCAAAATTACAGTGATAAATGCATCGCCCCCCGCGGAACGGGCAAGTACGACTTTATGTTTTCTTGTTCTTAATTTCGCCATAACTTACGTACCTACCTTCGAGAGTATTTTCTTCACCAACATGTTCGCGCCCATCATAATGGCAAACAGAATGACCGCGATGGTAGAAGAATAACCGATTTCATATCGCTGTCCGCCGTAGTCTTCCAGATGGTGCATGATGGTATGTGCACAGTAGTTGACGGACGGGAAACCGGCAAGCGCGGTAACGATACCGCCAAATCCAAACGAACCGGTAATGGACATCACCGCACCAAACATCAACTGCGGCTTCATAGACGGCAACGTAATATACCAAAGTTCCTGCCAACGGTTCTTGACACCGTCCACCGCACCCGCTTCGTAAAGCGAGCGGTCAACCCCCTGCAAACCTGCGATAAACGCCAGGAAGGAAGTACCCAACGAGGTCCAAAGCGAAACGATAATACACAGAGGCATTACGTATTTTTCATCCTGGAAGAACAAAATCTCCTTGTCAATCAGTCCAAGTTTGAGCAATGTTGCGTTGACCCAACCATAGGAGTCGGACGAGAACAAGGTACCCCAAATCAAGTAAACCTGACCGGAAATGGAAGGCGCGTAGAAGATCAGGGTTACAACCGCCCGGATCTTAGGCGGCAATTCATTGATGAACCACGCCACCATGTAAGACATCAGGTAGGAGGCAGGTCCGACAATCACCGCGAAAATGAAAGTGTTTTTGACTGCAATGAGGAAAATATCGTCATCAAAGAACAACGTGATGTAGTTGTCCAGAAAAACGAAGTTCGGCCATTCCAGCATATTGAAGTCCGTAAAGCTGATGAAGATGGAAAGCACCACCGGCACAACGGTAAACAGCGTAAAGAGAATCATGTACGGGGCAACCATTACATAGGCAACCCAGTTGCGCTTCATCTCTTTCCATGTCCACTGCGCCTTGGTCATATCTTTCCGCGAAACAGCTTTTTTAGTTGCCGTTCTTTCTGACATATGCGTTTCTCCTTTGTGGATTTATAATCGGAAGACGGTCAATATGTGGAAAGCGCAGCTGCTGCGTCTTCCATATACTCAGCGGCAAAGTGCAGAAGCGTTGCCATCTCGTCTGTCAGATCGTAGGCTTCGTAGTAGTAGCACTTTCTCAGCTTTTTCTTCTCTTTGTTTGTCAGGCTTAAATCATTCATATCGTAGCCCATGAGTGATTCAAGATTCTTCCAATAAGTACTGTTCTTATAATTGGTATTACCGTCGTTCGCATGAGATTCGACATACTGATAATTCGGATCCAGTTCACGCAGAATTCCGCGCAATTTTTCCGCCGCCATCATCAGACCGTTTTCGTTCTGATCTTTGATTGCAGCCTTCGCCTCACGGATTACCTCTGCATAATCGCTCTTATAGTCGCTGTTCTTCTCAATCTTATCGAGCAGACCGGTTGCCTGGTTCAAACGCTTGCTTGCAAGCGTTTCGCCCGCCTCCAGGGTTTCCAGCTTGAATTCGTTCCGCTTACGTGTAATTTCCTTGTTGATGGTCGGCACGTAAGAAAGAATGGATTCGGCAGGGTCAGCTTTGTCGTTATAAGCGGACAGGAATGCGAAGTTGGTATAACGACCGATAATGTAAGCACCGGGATAGTTCGGCACTGCCGCGAGGTTGTTGAACTGTGCCTGCACCTGTGCCAGCTCCGAGGTCGTCCAGGGCAAATCCTCCAGCGCGTACTTATTCGCCGTCGGGTGCTTTGCGGAAGGACCAAGGATTGCAACCATCTCGTTGGTATAGTCGCTCTGGCAATCCTTTCCGGTGTACCACTTCATATACTCCCAAGCGCTGTCTTTGTCCTCAACGCCGGACACCATGACAACAGCCGCAATGGAAGAAATCGACACATTGTTGATACTGCCGTCTTCCTGCTTGATACCGGGCATCGGAAGGAATTCCCATGCGCCTTCGATTTCAGTTGCAAAAACCTTCAGTTGGTTGTACATAGCGGTGTAATCACCGATGATGATCGGCATTTCACCGGTACGGAAACGGTTTGCCGCATTGTAGGTATACGGGAAAGAATACTGCGTAAACAGGTTACACATATATTCGAAGGAAGAAAGTCCCACAACCGAATCCAGGTTGATTCTCATACCGTTATCCGCAAACAGCTCACCGTTGCGCTGATACAGGAAAATCTGGAAGTCCGTGGTCAGACCGATTTCCATCTTCTGCGACTGGAGCACTGGAACCGCCGCCAGAATATCGTCCCATGTCTTGGGTACTTCCAGACCGAGGTCTGCAAGCACGTCGTCACGGACAAACATCATGGTAAAGGATTGCGTTTCAGGCAGCCCGTAGTAATGCATGATCTGGTCTGCATCTTCAATACCAAGCACCAGCATTGCTGCATCGTTGAAGTTGTCACGCACTTCAGCAAAATCCGCACGGTCATCAATATTGATCAGTGCAGAACGAATCGCGTAGTTGATAACATCCGCCTGTCCCAGCCCCAGATAAACATCCGGTCCGGAGCCAGACAAAATGGAAGGCAGAAGAGTTGCAGCCGCAACCAGCTTCAGGTCAACCGCAACACCGGTATTCGGTGTAAAGTCATTGTTAATCAGGTTACGGATAACCTGAGATTGGTCACGTCCGTATGCCAGCCATACTTCAATGCTCTTGTCCGCATCCTCGTCCATGGAACCCATGCTGTTATAGTCACGGACAAAGCTCATGAAGAAGCCGGAGACTTCGTGCGCAATCGCCTGGAAGAATCCCGCCTTGCCGCGTGGCATCTTTTCGGCAGAATCCGCAGGACGAATCAGGATATAGTCAAGAAGCAGCGGCTGTGTCTGTGCGTCCGAAAGGAAGGTTCCCAGGGTCCCGATATAGGTCTTGAGGTTTTCAAGGTTCGTGGGAATTTCTTCTTCGTCGGTTCCCATCTTCTTGAGCAGATCCGCGATCCGCTGCAGCGTACCAACGTTAGAGGATTTCTGTCCTGCCAGGGTGGTCAACCGTTCCGCAAGTCCAGGCTGATAATTCTTATTGTTCTTGTTTTCGGAATTGTCCAGTCTTCTGGACTGTACGATCATGTCGATCAGGGTATCCGGCATGACGCGGGAGAATCCGTAAGAGTTGTATGTATTGGGGTTTGCACCGGTCAGACGAAGGATGTTCAGATAGTCATTGTTGACGGAATTCAAAATTTCCTGTACTTCGCGGACAATATCACCCATGGAGCCGAGCGTAACCACAAAACGGATGGTGTAATATGCATCCTTATTATCGTCGGTTCCCACAAAGTAGATTGGGTAGTTGCGGGTCTTACCGTCCGACCCGGTGGATCCGTCTGTCAGTTTTGTTACATTCCAGTTGGCACTGTAATTGTAGCGCAACGACTTTGCTTCTTCAAAGGGTGCACCGTTGTAGTAGCCGGCAGTTCCCTCTTCCACGTTATGGCTGTAAATCTCCAGGCTGCGGCACACATACATGCCGTCCAGGATATTTTGGCGGAAATGGGAAATCAGGTCATACATACCCGAGCCGCTGACGCGGAAGTTGTACTCGACATACTGACCGGCAGTCTGCCATTTTTCACCACCCAGCGTATTCATCACCGTGCGGGAAACATCCGACGGCGAGTTCGCAGCATCGGAACGGTCCTCAGTCGGATAAATGGTCTTGGAGGAAGTGGCATTGGGATACTCCGCTTCCAGACGCACTGTGCTGTTGGCATTGTTCTTCACACTCCCCAGATTCTTGATGTACTCATCATAGGTCGGCGTTTCTTCCACCGGAACCAGGCGAATGGATTTGATTGCAAGGGGTTCGTTCTTGCCTTCCAGGGTCAGGATGTTGGTTCCCTTCTCCAGGGCAAAAACAAAGTTATCTGTATAGTATCCGCTGGAATCGCGCAGATAATAATTTGTCCACACAGGCGCCTGCACCGCGGCACTGCGGATCTCATTATTGGTAACGTCAGTCAAGAAGAAGCGCAAGCCGCGATCTTCACACGCCTTGACAAGTTCTTCATCCCAAACCTCCGGAATTGCACAGTAAAGATTTCCGCTCTCATCCTTGGTAACGGTCAAACCGATCGATTCCAAATCCGCTTTCGCACTTTCAGCCGTTTCGCCGTCACGCAACTGATACTGGACAGGCTCTGTCACCCAGTTTTTGTTCAGCGTCAGGTAACGCGCCTCGGAAAAAGGCACTTTATCATTGATTTTGAAAACACGTTCCACAGCCGTCGCCTTGCCCGTCACCGCGTAATATTCGATCACGATGGCATACTTGGCGCTTTCGCTGAGTTCCACCTTCCAAGACACGGAACCGTTGGACGGCGTATAAAGGCTCTCAATCTCATTGCCGTCTGCGTCACGGTAAAGGGTGGACTTATGTGCATAGTCATTCACCTTATCTGCATTTCCGCCCGCGGTCAGCTCTTTGACCTTTTCATCGTCAATGTAGCAGTTTCCGTCTCTGCTCGTATCAATATCTGCCAGCACATCGATGACAATCTGCTCCTTTGCGTATCCAGTCGTGGTAAATACGTCGGACAGAACGTACTCACTGTACGAAATCGCATTGAGCAACTCGCGGATTTCCTGCAGACTCTTGTCCGTAACGGACGAACCGCTCGACGCATCAGATGTCCCGGTTGCCGCACTGACAGAAACCAGAGCGGATCCCAGAAGCATTGTAAGCGCGAGAAGGCACGCCGCGAATCTTTGGAATTTCGTTTTCTTCATTAAACCTTTCCTCCTGCATTTCTTTGGATCCGGCGCGGAAAACCGCCGACCCAATTGGGGTATTGTGCGCCGCCAATCATACCTGTGCCCGCCGCCGGCAAATCGCCTCTTCCCCTGCCATCCGTTCCGAGCAGAACCGATCTCAAGGAAACAAGGAAACAATCCGTCGGCAAGCAATGCACGGTCTCGCTTTCGCAGCAACCGCAGCAACGGTATCCGGCAACGTACGACCGGACCGCACCTCTACACGGCTCGCGCCGGTAAAAAGCCCATCGTCTCCTCCCGATCCGCACGATAAACGGGCATCCCGGGAGTCACGATCCGCGGCATTCAGCATGATTGCTATGCAATTGTCGGTCAAGACACGCCGCTGCAAAAGCTTCGGCCAAGACCCGCCGCTGCAAATGCCGTCCCTCGGTCCCGGACGCCACCTGCCGCGGCGGTTCTTTTGCGCAAACGCCTCCTTATTCAAGAGGCGTTTGTGCACGACGGGCGCCTGCATCGCAATTCATGGGTGCAAAATGCCCTAAATTGATAGCTATATCATACCACACCGCCCCGCCTTTGTCAAGCACAAACATTTTCCCCTCACCCCGTGTCGCACTGCCCGACACCAAATCTTCACATACAAACCGTCCATTCGTACCATACACACTTTCGGCTCTCAAAACCGCAGAATCTTCCCTTTCTCAAATTGTAATTTTTATTTACGTTATTTTTGCACATATGGCGTACTGTCGGATTCGATTTTGTACCATTTGCCACTCGTTTTTGCCCCGCAAAATGTCGTTCTTCTTTGACAGTAAATTATATTTACTCTACAAAAGTTCTTTTCTTCTTCTTTCCTGATTTTTCCAACTAAAACAGCTTTTTCTTTTTGCGCATATTGCACAATTTCGGAGCCAAAATTTCTACACATGCGCAACATCCACAATTTTTATTCCGAAGGCTTCTTTGCGCCCGTTCCGCCATTTTTTATTGTTAAATATTCCATTTTCTTCCTATTTTGTTAATCGGATACATTTTTACATAAAGATAACCGCCATAACTTTCCGGCTTTTCCTTGTGCCCTGCGCTACACAACATCCGCAGGAGTTCAAATTCCAAGCCTGTCGAAACGCGCGTTTCAATCCCCCCCCAAAGACCAAATGAATGCGCTACGCAAAACAAACCTTCCGTTTTGATCGGAGCAGCTTTTAACGTCCCACTTACCAGGCCCTTGTCCCAAGGTCACCATTTCATCCGATTTTTCCTTGATCTGTCTATTTTCAACCCGCATATGCACATCGACCGCCTTCACCCCGCAGAGGCATGCGCTCACCTCTTTATTGAGCCAAAAATCCTCGTCTTGCCATTCAATGAAAAACAATTCGTTCATTTGTCAATCAAAGATTTATAATTTTTGCACAAGGAAGATTTCACTTGCTTTTCTGCCGGAGTTGTGCTATACTGATTTTGTTTATCCGACACCAATCTGAAAGGAATGATAATATGACAGAATTTTCCACGGTAACTGTCACGCCAAAGGCAGAAACACTCTTGCGGGGCGGGCATGTATGGGTATATGCAGACGAGATCACCGCCGGACCGGATGCAGAGGTTGAAGACGGCTCTCTCGTTTGCATCCGATCCGCAAAGGGCAAGTTTCTCGGTACCGGCTTTTTCAACAGCCACTCCAAAATCCGTGTACGGCTGATCTCACGAAATCCGAATGATCGTTTTGACCGCGCCTTCTGGGAACGCCGGCTTCGCTGGGCAATCGACTATCGGCATACGGTTATGGGTGAGCCGGATTTTTCCTGTTGCCGTTTGATTTTCGGCGAGGCAGATATGCTTCCGGGGCTGACGGTAGATCGCTTCGGCGATGTACTGGTTATTGAATCACTGTGCCTGGGAACCGACCGCCTGCGCGATCTGCTTTATCCCACCATCGTGTGCATTCTGCGCGAAGAATACCATCAAAACATCCGTGTGATTTATCTGCGGAATGATTCCCCGATCCGCAAGCTGGAAGGAATGGAAACCGGTTGCGGTTTCTATGCCGGCGAAGGACTGGAAAGTGATACCGACGGACTGACCGAAATCTGTGAAAACGGCATTTTCTACGAGGTTGATTACATAAACGGTCAAAAGACCGGATTCTTTCTGGATCAAAAATACAACCGGAATGCAATCCGTCCCATTGCAAAAGGCAAACGGGTTCTGGACTGCTTTACACACACCGGCTCCTTCGGTTTGAACGCAGCCGCAGGCGACGCGCAAGCCGTCACGTCGGTAGATGTTTCCGCCGATGCACTGCGTATCGCGGCGCGGAACGCCGTCCGCAACGGATTTTCTGACCGGATCAGCTATCTTTGCGAGGATGTTTTCGACTTGCTTGCCCGCTTGGAAGCATCCGGACAGCATCCTTATGATTTTATAATTCTCGATCCCCCTGCCTTTACAAAAAGCAGAGATACCTTGCGCAATGCGATCAAAGGGTATCGGGAAATCAACACACGCGCTATGCGCATCCTGCCGCGCGGCGGATACCTGGCAACATGCTCCTGTTCGCATTTTATGACAGAGACCTATTTCAAGCAGATGCTGCACAACGCCGCGGCAGATGCAGGGGTTTCTCTGCGGCAGATTGAAGCACGTCAGCAATCGCCGGACCATCCGATTCTCTGGAATGTTCCGGAAACCGACTATCTCAAGTTTTTTATCTTTCAAATCGTTTAATGATAAATTGTTTTATAAATTATACGTTTGTTATATGCATCCGTTTATAGCGAATTCCCCTCCAAACTCACGAAATGCGCCCCCACACCGGCAAGATCAGTCCGTAAACGCATAGTTTTTTCAAGCGGTTTCGATACCGGATCTACACCAGCTACACCGATCCTATTCCGGTACATCCCAGAGCAAGCGGATTTTGATAATCCAATTGTAAACAAAACGTAAAGTTTCAAAAAGCGCTTGACAAGCGCTTTTTTGCGTGATATAATAAAACCGAAAGTTCCGAACTTGCAAAAATCATCCATCAATACCGAAAAGCAAGGAAAACAGCCTGCTGGATTCCGCACCAAAAACGGACCGGTTCTTCTCCCGGTCTGTCGAGCATAAAACTGTTTGGCAATCCCAGCGCCATCCCGTTTCGGAGTGGGTCAAAAACCTGCAGTTCGGATTTTCGCAACCTCTCATGCTGCCTAATAGCTGTCCCGCAAAAAAATTTGCTTAGGTGCGTCGGTCCCCGTCCGGATATGCACCTATTTTTCCCCCCCAAAAAACCCCGCTTCACCGAACAAGACCCATGTCCACACAACACGGAAGTCCGGAAAGTTTTATTGAAAAACAAAAAACATTTTCAAGAGTCGAAAAAGGCAAGGAGATTTATGACGAGATATCAATGCCCGATCTGCGGCAAACGCGCCTGCGATTCAGACAAGTCGCTTTTGCTTACAAAATCATCGGAAAATAACGAAAAGGAAGCAGACATTATCATCAAGTGTCAGAACTGCAAAAACACGCTGGCAGTAAAAGTACAACCGAATCTGCACATCTGTTTTTCTCAAAGAACGACATAATCAACACTTTGCACTTTGTACATAGCACGATGCCAAGACATACGAGCATGACAAGTAGCCACTCAGGCTGTTTGTCATGCTTTTTATATTTTACAGAAAGGAGGTCCGATGGGAACAGCCGAACGCAGGCTTGAAATCTATAAATATCTTTGCCTGGCGCGAAAGGCAACGATGCCGCAGCTTGCGGATCTCTTCGGCGTTTCCGTCAGGACCATTCAACGTGATATTTTTGAAATTGAAGCCGTTTTTCACGCCCCGCTTGAGGTCAAGGCGGGCAAATACGGGGGAATTACCGTCCTTGGAGATCATACGCTGGACCGTGCGTATATGAGTGAGGAAGAATTACAGCTACTGAACAAAATATATTCCCTTGTCCGGGATCAGATCAGCCCGCAGGAAGGAGATGTATTTCTCCGAATCATAAAAAAATACACCAAAAGCGCTTAGTGCCATACAGTCAAATATTACGCTCTTACTCTTTTTCCATTGTTCTCTCGGATACATGCAACCATGGAAATTCTCTGTTCTTTGCGGTGCATCTGCTCGGTAAAACGGCGACTGTAAGCCAGATAAATATACGGCATTCCCAAATTGGTCTCCAACAGAGAATTACAAGGAGTGTGCGCAGCTTATCCTCCCATGCAGTAAATCCTGCCGAGCGGATGCCGCCAAGCAGCAATCCCGCTTCCCAACCGAACTGAACCAAAATTCCGATGGCAAGCAGCCAGACAAGATTGATACGAGCGGCATATTCCCTCTGCCACAGATTGTACACAATCAGAGCCAAATATCCAAGAAACAAGATAACTGCCATATACCCGTGATATCCCCGGTTGTACGCTGAATGACGATCTGCGGCATATCGGCAGGGCTGAAGGTCGCAGAAAGCAGCGGGCAGACAAACCACCACAGTAAAATGAGGAAGGACCACAAAAACAAATCCCTGTCTTTGGAAATCCACAGCCAAATCCACGCAAAATTGGTAAAACCGTAACTCATCGACATCCACAGCAAAACAAGAAACAGGCTATATCCCTCGGTTATACTGCGGGAATGGCAGACCAAATGGAAAATTCCGAAATCCACAAGCAGATACAAAATTCCGGCGAGCACACCGATTAAAACAGTCATGTATTTCTTTTTCCAAAGCAACAGAGCAGCAACACAAAAAACGCAATGTCAAATCCGATATAGAGCGGCGAAAATGCGCGCCGTGCAACGATCTCCGTCATAAGAAAAATTCCTCCCTATGGAAGCGTTCTTTCATCCCTTTTCATCCGCCCCAATTATAGCACACCGCGTATAAAAAGACAATCGTTTTCTTTCATGTCAACAGAGACACACTTTTCGTGCGCGCAAGCAAAAGGAATCGCCACAAGCCAAACGCCTTGTAGCGATTCCGCATTTTATGCTTCAAACCAACAGAAGAACGCCAAACAGGAACATCACCAGCAAAGACAATCCAACCAGAATTGCAATGCAGGGCAAAACAATCACAAGAAATGCCGACAGCACCATTGCAAACTTATCCTTGGCACTCAGCTTTTCTTCACTCAATCGCTCGCTGAATTCCTCTTCCTGTTCGCGTGTGGATTTTTTCAGCCTTCTCCAAATCATCTTCCGACCGCGGCACAGTGTCAATCGACACGCGCCGATTTCCTTTCCGTGGCAGGCAATTCAAACAGGTAATTCCCCTTTTCATCAATTTTACGCTGCGGGAAATGGCAGGCAACAAAATGTCCCGGCTCCACCTCCGTCAACGCAGGCGGAACGCGCTTGCATTTATCGCACGCCATATAGCAACGCGTATGGAATTTACAGCCGGACGGCGGCTTAATCGGGCTGGGGATATTCCCCTCCAGAAGAATCCGCTCTTTCTGCAAGCTGTCCGGGTCAGTCGTAGGAATCGATGAAAGCAGTGCCACTGTGTACGGGTGACGGGGGTCATCAAAGATGGTCGCCGCGTCCGCCAATTCCACAATGTTACCCAAATACATCACGCAGATACGGTCCGAAATATAACGGACAACCGACAGGTCATGGGAAATGAACATATAGGTCAGATGCTCTTTTTCCTTCAGCTCCAAAAGCAGGTTGATAATCTGCGACTGAATGGACACGTCCAGCGCGCTGACGCACTCGTCGCAAACCACAAATTTGGGGTGAACGGCAAGCGCACGGGCAATCGAAATCCGCTGACGCTGGCCACCGGAAAACTGGTGGGGATAGCGGTGCAACATATAATCCTGCAAGCCGCACATCCGCATCACATTCAAAATATGCTCCTTCATCTTCGGGGAACCATGCCGGTAGAACTTGTGTGCCACCAAGCCCTCCTCAATGATTTGTCCCACCGTCATACGCGGGTTGAGGGAGGAATACGGATCCTGGAAAACCAATTGCAAATCTTTGCGCAAAAGGCGCATTTCGGAATATTTCAGCCGAGCAAGGTCAATGCCATCATCCAGCATCTCCTCGTACTTCAAAAACTCCGGATCGTCAAGATATGGCTTTTTCGCCGTCGCGATCTTTTGATCCAGCTCGGACATATGCGCTTTCTTTTGATCCCGCTGTGTGGACAACGCGGAGCGAGCATCAAGCAGTTTCTTGCGTTTCGCCGCACTCAACGGTTTCTGATCGTCATCGGCAGTTTCATCCAAAAGCAGGTCAACATCACGGATCCGTTCATTCAATGCGGCACTTGCATCTGCGAGCAACGCCTTCTTGTAAAGCAGCGCGGCCCCCGTTTTGGTATCCCGCACCAGGAATCCGCCCAGGATCTTGGCAATGTGAGCCTCCGCAGTCTGTGCCTCTGCCAGTGCCAGGTTTTTGTTCTGCAGGTCAAAAAACGACGCCTGATCACCTAACGCATCTGCCTTCTCCGCCATCGCCTTTGCATGAGCTTTTGCCTTTTGCAATCTTGCCTTGTACTTATCCACATGCCGAAGCGTATCCAAAACATACCGCGGGGCGACCTCTGCACGGGAAACACCATAATACATGGTTGTGCCGGCAGTCTGCTCATACAACTGCAACAGAACACGTCCAAGCGTGGATTTTCCGCAACCGGACTCACCCACGATACCGAGCGTTTCGCCCTCGTAAATGTCCAGTGTAATATCCTCGTTTGCCTTGACATAGTACTGCTGTTTCTGGAAGATGCTGGACTTGGCGATAGGGAAATATTTCTTAAGATTCGTGATTGATAAGAGCTTTTTTGTGTTCGGCACTGTTTCTCACCTCCTTTTCGGGATAGAAGCAACGGATTTTCTGACCGGGGCAAACCTCAACAAGTGCCGGCTCTCCGTCCAGACATTTCTGCGTCGCATACTTGCAACGAGGGGCAAACTTACATCCCTTCGGCAATGCAAGCGGGTGAGGAACCACGCCGGGGATCGGTTCCAGTTTATGGGTAATGTTATCAATCCGCGGAATACTGTTCATCAGGCCTTCCGTATACGGATGGCTCATCTTGCAATCAGTAAAAATGACACGCGCCGATGCCTGTTCCACGACCTGACCGCAGTACATAACCACCACGTCGTCAGCCATTTCGTTGATAACGCCCAAATCGTGCGTGATAAAAATAATAGACGTCCCGTTCTCACGCTGTAAATCGTTCATCAGCCGGAGAATCTGCGCCTGGATAGTCACGTCCAGCGCCGTCGTCGGCTCATCGGCAATCAGAATTTTAGGACGGCAAGCCAATGCCATCGCAATCATCACACGCTGCCGCATACCGCCGGAAAGCTGGTGCGGATACTGCTTGATGACTGCCTCCGGGTTCGGAATCTGCACATCGTAAAGCATTTGCAGCGCATGCTTTGCCGCTTCTCTTTTCCCCATATTCTGGTGAATCATAAAAGGTTCGGACAACTGTCTCTCGACCGTGAACACAGGGTTCAAGGAGGTCATCGGCTCCTGGAAAATAACCGAAATCTGATTGCCTCGGATATCGTACATCTGTTTTTGGGAGAACTTGGTCAGGTCCTTGCCTTCAAACAGGATTTCCCCCTCGGCAATATATCCGTTGGAATCCAAAAGGCGCAGAATGCTCATCGCAGAAACGCTCTTTCCGGATCCGGACTCTCCGACAATACCAATGGTGCGTTTTTCATCCAGTGAATAGGAAACGTCGTTGACAGCCTTGACAATTCCCTTTCGGGTCTTGAAATAGGTGTGCAGGTTTTTTACTTCCAATAATGCCATTTCGTCATTCACCTCCGCTCTTACTTTTCCTGACTGCTCTTGGGGTCAAGAACATCACGCAATGTATCGCCGATAATATTGATGCTGATGGTTGCAATCGCAAGGAAAATTGCCGGGAACACCCACTGCCACCAATAGTTCTGAATTACGATGGAGTTATTGGCACCGTTCAGCATATTTCCCCATGTCGGACGGGGCTGCTGAACGCCGAAGCCAAGGTAAGACAACGAAGACTCCGTCAGCAGACAGCCGGCAAAATCCAACGTCATACTGACCAAAATAACGGAAATCACGTTGGGCAAAATATGCTTGAACGCAATGCGTCCCTCTTTGACACCCATGGATTTGGCTGCGGTTACGAATTCCTTCTCACGCTCTGCAAGCACCTGTCCGCGGATCATGCGGGCAAGACCCGTCCATGAGAGCAGACCGAGGATAATCATGATGATGAAAATCCGCATATTCTCACTGATCGGTCGTTTCGAGAGGACATACGAAAGCATCATAGCGAACGGCAAAAACGGAATTGCCGAGAAAATTTCCGTAATACGCATCAGCACCATATCAACCCAGCCGCCGAAATAACCCGACAGACAGCCGATGATAATGGCAATCACAGAGGAAACAATGACGGCTACCGCACCGATGGTCATGGTCATCTTACCGCCGTGCATAATCCTAGTAAAGGTATCACGTCCGTTGGAATCGGTTCCGAACAGGTATCCGCGCAGACCCGCACTCCGGACAAGACTGCCGTTTTCGTCAACCAGGTAAGTTTGGTACGCACCCGTATAGGCAGTTGCGCACGCCTGACCGTTGATCTTATCGCACTGACCCTTGTCGTTGGAACCCCAGGCATATGCCTTGCCGGCATCGCTGACGCCGACAAAATGGTTGGCACCGCCCGACACACTGACCAGTTTCTCTCCGGCGGGAAGCTCCGGCACAACGTCCTCGTTGTACTTGGAGGCACCCTGTATGATCACCTCGCCGCCATCCAGAAGAATGGCAAAGCAATCCTTGGTTGCCGCAATGTCAACCACCGTCTGATCTTTCAGATAAGTCAAAAGCTTGACGCGCGTTCCGTCTGCGGTATTGATACGCTCATTGTTCAGAATTCCGCCCGGACAGGATATGCTCCCGTCCTCAAACTGTACCAGAATGTAATAGTTGGAGAACACCACTTTTTTGACATCGGTACGTTCCAGCTTCGTTGCCGCCTCCAGGTTCAGGCAAGCCTTGGTATTTCCCCAGGCATACAGCTTACCGTCAATGACAATGGCGGAAGCCTGATAGCCGCAGGCAAGTGAGGAAATTTTGGAAACATCTTCAATTTTACCGTTGAGCAATTCATCCGGCATCTGAATGATCGGATCCTCTTCATTCCCGTTAAATACGCCGTACTGTCCGCGGGATTTATCACCCCAACCGACAATCTGACCGTCCGTCGTTACGGCAATCACATGGTCACGACCGGTGGCGGCAAGGTACACCTTACCATTCTGAATCTCCTCAGGGGTCTTGGAATAATCCACCTTGGTCAACGCATCCTTGCTATACCCCCAAATATAGAGGGTGTTATCCTCGGAAACGCCGACGGTAAAGTTTGCATAGCCGTTAATCGTCCGGATCTGATTTTTCATACCGGACGGCACGCTGCGCATCGACATTACCGGTCCGATATTTGCCTGGTTTGCGTCGGTGAAGTTCACATCCATCGGCAAAAACAGCGGTCCGATAAAGACAAATGCAAACAGAGAAATCAGCACGATGAGCGCAACCACCGCCAATTTACGGCGGAAGAACGCCTTCACTGCCAGTTTGGACGGGCTCTCCAGCTTTTCAACTGCCAGGATTTCCTCCTGGGACAGCTCTTTGCTGGCGCCCATGAACATGCGTCGGATCCATCTCCACGGCGCAAACCCGTTGGAGGATTTTTTTGTTTCCTGCTTCTTCTCAGCCATCTTTCAATCCTCCTTTTCTTATTTGTTGACACGGATACGCGGGTCGACGAATCCGTATGTGATATCTATAATCAGGTTGCCCAACAAGCCGAGCAGGACATAGAACATCTGCAACGCCAACACAACTTCGTTGTCATTGGTCGTCAGCGCAGTGTAGTACATCTTACCGACACCGTTCAAAGCAAAGATATTTTCGATCATCAAAGAACCGGAAAAAATGCCAAGGAACCAACCGATGACAAGCGTCACGATCGGAATCAGCGCATTTCTCCATGCGTGTGTATAAATAACGACCTTCTCACGCAAGCCTTTGGCGCGTGCGGTACGGATGCAATCCATGTTGAGCGCTTCAATCATGGAGGCACGTACATACCGGGTCATTCCGCCCAAAGAGCAGAAAGTCATAATGATCAGCGGCAGTGCGTAATGGTACATTCTGTCCCAGAACTGACGCATCGGTGACCACTCCGTATATCCGGCGGTCTGCATCCCTGCGACAGGGAACCAGCCGAGTACAACGGCAAACAGCCAGATAAAGACAATTGCAATAATAAATGTAGGTAAACTATAACCGACAATGGTGCCGATCTGTACGGCAACATCGCGGCGCGATCCACGTTTGACCGCACAGAAAATGCCCAAAGGAATCGTGATTCCCAGTGCCAGAATGGTTGCAAAAATATTGATGAACACCGTATTCTTCATCGGCTCTTTGAGCAATTCGGTCACGGGCAATCCTTTTTCCGAGGATTCGCCCAAATTTCCCTGCAACATGCCGTTGAAAGACCCGTCAGAGTACGGATAAACGCCGATCCAGCGACCGTAGCGTTCCATCAGGTTTCCGTCTGTTCCGTAACGCTTCTGCCAGAATGCATATCGCTCATCGTAATCCAATTTGCCCTTGCTCAGTTTTACTTCTTCACTTGCTTTCGCAGCGGCTTTATCGACCGGCAGCATATTGTAAATCAGATACATCAAAAAAGACAATATCAGAAATACAAGCACTATGTATAGCAATCGTTTCAGTATGTATTTTCCCATAGGAACTCCCCCAACAATTTTTTTGCCTGGTATTTACACATACGCATATACACCAATTGAGCAGAAGCGGCAAATGATTTGCCGCTTCTGCCGTTTATGCTTTGATCAGCCGCGCCGATCGGGATTTATCTTGGTCAGACGACTTCCGATAAATGATTATTTGGTATATTTCTCGTAGAAGTCAGCCTCATCCATCAGGTGTGCGGAGTTGTAATCGTTGTACATATTCTGGTTCAGCGTCCAGTTGAAGGCGTAGTCATAAACTGCGCTGGTGAAACCGGTAGCGAAGTTAATCGCATTCAGCTTCGGTGTGCCGTCATAACCATTCTCCTCCATGCGATACAACTCACCGTAGATACCGGGGTTGAATTCCGTAGAGGTGTAGGTGATATACATACCGATGTCCTTCGCAGCCTTGGCAGTCTGCCATGCGGTAACCAGCTGATCGGTTACGGCGTTGGGCTGTGTGCCATACCAGTTGACAACCAGAGGCATATAGTACTCACCGTCCAGTTTAATCACACTGTACTTGCCGTCCGTGGACTTGAACTTGAGGTTATCGGAGCTCAGCTCATAGCCGCTCAGCTTCTTGTAACGGACAGTATCCTTGGCAGCATCAAACTTTTCACCCTTTTCATTGTAGATCCAACCGCCATCAACCAGTTCGTCAATTGCGCTCTGCACGCTGTAGGTGTAAACATTCAGCTTAATGGTATCCTTTACAGCCTTGTAAGCAGCGGAACCTTCATAATACGGGCCGTGAACAACGCTGCCGTAACCGCCGGTGAAGGTCTGTGCGAACTCATTGCGGTTAATGGTGAGCATAATAGCACGACGGACAGAAGCAAAGGAGGTCGAACCGAAGTCGCAACGGAAGCCGAGCTTACCGTAGCCGGCACGGTCGTAGTGTGTTTCCTTATACTTGTCGGGATTGTCATTTACGATCTTCAGAGCAGCCTTGGTAGCGTCACCACCGGTGATACCGGCAATCACGTCAACCTGACCCTGCTTGAACATATCCATCTGGGTTTCATCTACCAACTTGACGTAGGTAATGGTTGCGATGGAAGCTTTGCCGCGGAAGCTGTCACCGGGATATACGGGGTTGAGCTTCAGGGTAGCGGTGTGGGTATTGTCATCATAGTTGCTGACCACATAAGGACCGGAATAAGGCAGTGCAGAATTCCACTTCATGTTTGCAACGATCTCGCCGGCAACCTTGTAGGTTTCCGCGCCGTTCTCGGTCACTTTTGCATAGAATGCATCGTTCAGACCGCAAGCCTTGGTTGCCTCATCGACAACGATCGCACCCTCGGAGCCGAGGTAGAGCGGTAGCGGGTCAGGAGAGAAGCCTGCATTGACAATGGAGTAGTAGTAACCTGCATAATCGGAAGTATAGGTCACAGCGAAGGTGTAATCATCCAGCAACTGAACGCCCTTGAAGAACTTCGTTGCGGTCACTTTGTTCTTGTCGCCGACTTCCTTGCCGTCGTTCGTGCCGTCATAAGCACTGAACTCAGCAAAGCCAACAACAGTCTGACCCGCAGTACCGCTACCGCCTGCAGCCGCACCGACAGGAGTGGAGTTGGACAGCAGTGCCGCAATATAGTTCTTTGCGTTGATTGCGGAATTGTCGCTGAACTTCAGATCCTTCTTGATCTTGATGGTGAAGGTAAGCGTGCCGTCTTCGTTGACCTTGGAAGCAGGCGTACCGTCAACAACACCCTCGTTCCAACTGTAGTTACCGTCCTTGCTGGCCATGATGATGGAATAACCGGTGGTCAGATTCTGGATATCCAAGTCAGAAGAACCGGGGTTGGACTTGCCCCAGGATGAGTTACGGAACGAACCGGACAGGTCAGTTGAACTACCGAGGATTACGCTGTTATCAGCGGTCGTAACCTTCGCAGCGACGATCGCATCTGCGGGCCCCCAGTAAGGAGTCGTTACAAGTCCCTCGATCTTTGCGTTGTAGAGATCAAAGTACTGGTTGGAATAAAGCGGAATTTCGGGAACCAGGTAGTTCCATCTCTGGATGTAGAGCTTCCACCATTCGTTGTAAACGTCATCGGCGGTCTTGTACTTCTCGCTGTTTGCAGGAACATCGGTTCTGTAAACCATTGCCATGGACAAAAAGTCCATGCCGAGCTCGTACTTGACACCCTCGACAGTAACCCAAGCCAGGCCCTCTTCGTCCTCAGTAACCATATCAATGGTAACTTTGGAGCCGATCTTTTCATAGACGGATGTAAAGTCCTTGTGGTCCACTGCATCCGCGGGATCGATATCACCCTTCACCTTATCACCGGCAGACGTTGTGTCACCGGTCTCGGTGCCCTTGCTGTCAGCTGCAGTTGTTGTGTTGTCATCCTTTTTGTCCGTGCAGGATGCAACAAACGGAACAACCATCAGAAGTGCCAGCACAAGTGCAAGTAATCTGAATTTTTTCATTGCGGATTCCTCCATTCAAAAATTATATAGCGGCGTGCAGTAACTGTGCGCCAGTATATTTCCTTTATTTTTTGCCCGAACCCTTTCTCTGCAGTTCACTGCGCATGCGGGAACAAAGCCTTTCTGTTATTATACCATATCACATCCGTGCTGTCAACGGCAAAAACAACAAACATTCGCACATTTTGCACAATATTCAAAAAATATTCCACAAAAGCACGCGGCTCTCGCTCCCCTATTTGCGCCTTCCACAGCGCAGACAGGATCCGATCCAAAACAGGACCGGGCGCACGCTCCAGGCGGGCATTTTGCAACTTTCAAAAAAGTTCATGCAAAACGGTCACTGCTTTGATGCTGTAAATTATAGCACACAGCCGATCTCTTTGCAATACCCTGCCGTGATTTTCTACTTTATAGCCCATTCAGAAAGCTGTTTCCTGCCTTGCGTTGTGTAATATGACATCATCGTTTAAGCCAAGAGAAAACGTACAACGCATCAAGAGTGAATATTATGTGTATAAATAGTGATTACAACGTCAATTTTTGCAAAATATTCATATTTCGGCGAATATTATTCACAAAGGTATTTGTTTTCATCCGGTTGGTACTCAAATCTTTCCGCTTTTGCATTTTTATTTCCTGCGGTTGCATTTTCATCCGACAAATTCCGCCTTTCTGCGCGTTAGTTCTGCTCGTTTTATATTTTCATTTTTTAAGTAATATAAATCGATTATTTTTATCTTATATACACAGGCTATAGCGGACAATATAATATTCCTATATCGCTCTCCCGTATCCGCATTCAGGCATTAAATTCAATTTTGAAATTCCTCCGGTGTTTCTTTTTCAACCATTTGTTAATAGCAAACAAATTCAAAAAACCATACATAAAAGCACGGCCGTCCGAAAGACGGACGGTCGTGCCGAATCGAAAAATTACTTTCCCTTTTTGTCAGTGGACACCGGCTCCTTGACAGTATTGTCCTCATAAGCGGTATCGGTTGAAAGGGTCTGCACTGCGTCTTTGCTGAAATAATTCAACGGATCCACGGAAAGACCGTTTGCAGTCATTTCAAAGTGGAGGTGCGGCTCTTCTGCAAGCTCAACGTTTGCCGTCTCGCCTACAACGCCGATCTGCTGTCCGGCTTTGACACTCTTTCCTTCGGAAATACCGGCGGAAAGGTTTGCGCCCAGATTCTTATAAATCGAGCAGACATTGTTCTCGTGTTCCAACGCAACGCAAACACCCATCAACGGGTCATTCCAGATTTTGGACACCACACCGGCGGCTGTTGCAAGGACCGGCGCATCTTTTTCGGAGGCAATATCAATGCCGAGGTGCACGCGGTAGTCCCCCATCGTAGCGGACCAGACCTGAACACCGGCGTCATGTTCCTTGGAGAGCGTGCCGGATACGGGCAGCAGGTATGCAGGGTCGGAGGGTTTGTCCTTGAGATCGTCTTCGGTACCGGGCTTATCGTTATAGATCGGAATTTCGCCCTGTTCACTGCCGTCCGCATTCGCCTTGGTGTCGGCGGGCTGGGTGGTACCGTCCGGTGTCGGAGCGGGTTTGTCTGTCTTCTTTGCGCGGTTCATTGCGAAGGTCACTGCCAGGATCACGCTGAGGGTGACCAGAATAATCACCATCACAACGATCGCGGCGCGGTTGGTAAAGAACGCTTTACACTTGGTTTTGAATTTCTGCCACATAATTTTTCTCCTTTTTCTTCCGAAGATTCGTCCTGTGTCGTGCCGGACTGTCCGGCAATTTTTAGGTACGTTAGTATTCTTGCCCATCTTACGCAGATTATTCATGCGCAGGAAAAAATCCGAGAAAAGAATTTTCGGCGAAAGAAAAGCCCGCCCCTTTCGTGAACCGCATCGTACAGGGCAGGCAAAAATATTACATTCGGAAAGGCGAAGCGGAAACCTCACTTATCTCCCTCTTCCCCCGCAGGTTCCTTCCGGTCCTGCTTGGCTTCATCTTTCGATTCCGCCGCAGATTCCCCGGTGGGGTGCACCGATGCAGGATCGCGCTCCCGCCGGAGCTCCCGGCGCAAAGCGCGCAAAGCGGCTCTGAAAACCGCCCGATCGTTTGCATGGCTCAGCTTGTGTTCGGCGCCGCGGACAGGAATCCACTCCACTTCCGCAATCTCGCCCTCCCGCGCATGAATCTCCGGATTTTCGGTACGGGCAAGAAAATAGATTACGTCTTTGGAAACCCCGGGGGTTGGGCTGTAGCGAATCCGCTGTCTGAAAGGGGACCGGATCCGGATCCGGACCGATGTTTCCTCCATCACTTCCCGTACCGCCGTCTGCCGTTCGCTTTCTCCCGCTTCCATATGTCCCTTTGGGAAAGAACGGTATCCGCCGCGCCGGTGCCGTATCATCAGAATATAATAAGTTCCCGTGCCCGCTTCGCGTCGGAACACCAACGCACCACACGATTTTTCATGCGTCAGGTCATCCTGCCGTTCCTTTCCGTCTTTGTTTTTCGGTTCTTTTGACATCTCCATCTTCACTGTTTTACTTTCTACTCCGCATTTTTCTCCGTCCGCGGCGGTGAACGCCGATCCCCGCCGGATTTCGATTCCGTTTTTCGTCTTACTCAATCCGCATACTGCCGAGCACCTGCCCGATCGGCTCGCGGATAATCAAGGATGCTTCATCGTCCGCCCCCGTCGGGTCACGGTTGATCAGTACCAGATCCTGCCCGCCAAAACAGCGTATCAACCCTGCCGCCGGATAAACCGCAAGGGAAGTTCCGCCGATGATCATCAGATCCGCACGGCGGATTGCATCCACCGCGCCGGCGACCACCCGGTCATTCAAGGGCTCCTCATACAAAACCACATCCGGCTTCACAATGCCGCCGCAGGAACAGCGTGGAACGCCAACCGTCTCCGCAATATAGGCGCGCGGGTAAAACCTGCCGCACCGCATACAGTAATTCCGATGAACCGAGCCGTGCAGTTCAAACACGCGCTCCGATCCTGCCAGCGTATGCAGCCCGTCAATGTTCTGTGTGACCACGCCGGTCATTTTTCCGGCACGCTCCAGTTCCGCCAGCTTTCGGTGCGCGGGGTTGGGAAGCGCGTTCTCAATCAACAGTTTTTCACGGTAGAAGTCATAAAATTCTTCCGTATGTGCCATGAAAAAGCTGTGGGACAGAATGGTTTCCGGCGGATAGCGGAATTGTTGATGATAAAGCCCGTCCGTGCTGCGAAAATCCGGCACCCCGCTTTCGGTCGAAACACCGGCACCGCCGAAAAAGACAATCCGGGAAGAACGGTCAATCAGATTCTGCAATGCTTCCCATGCCATAAAAATGCACTCCTCCTTCCCTGTGCGAAAAGATACAACTGCGCAAAAAGGATACCGCGCAAACCGCCCCGCTTGACGCGAATCGCTTTGCTTGCCCGGCATCCTTTTCATTTTACTGTTTGATTTCTTCCATTACATATGCTTCCAGAATGTCTCCGAGCTTGATGTCGTTATATTTCTCCAGTCCGATACCGCATTCATAGCCTGCGGCAACTTCCTTGACGTCGTCCTTCTCACGGCGCAGGGATGCAATCTCGTCCTCAAATATCACAATGCCGTCGCGGACAATACGAATTTTGGAATTCCTCGTCACTTTGCCGTCCTGTACATAAGAACCTGCGATGGTACCCACTTTGGAAATCTTGAAAATCTGCCGCACCTCGACATGTCCAAGCAAAACTTCGCGGTACTTGGGCGCAAGCATTCCCTTCATCGCGGCGGTAATCTCCTCAATGCACTCATAAATGACACGGTAGGTCCGGATTTCAACGCCCTGACGCTCCGCGGAATCCAATGCCTGCTTATCCGGACGGGTGTTGAACCCGACAATAATCGCATTCGACGCAGCGGCAAACATCACATCGCCCTCGGTAATACCACCGGCGGCGGCATGAATAACATTGACCTTGACCTCTTCGTTTGCAAGCTTGGAGAGCGACGCTTTGACTGCCTCCGCAGAACCGTCAACATCCGCCTTGACAATGACGTTCAGCGTCTTGACGCCCTCGGAAATCTGTGCAAACAAATCGTTCAGGCTTGCGCGCGCATTGATCCGGAAGTTTTCTTCCTTAGCGCTGGTACGGCGACGGTCGGCAAGCTCTCTTGCCATACGCTCGTCTTCTACCGCATTGAACTCATCTCCGGCAGTCGGAACCGCATCCAATCCCGTGATTTCGACCGGAACAGAGGGACCTGCCGCCTTGAGCGCCCTGCCCATATAATCGGTCATCGCACGGACTCTTCCCACGGCGGTGCCGGCAATGACAATATCACCGGGGTGCAACGTACCGTTCTGCACGAGAATGGTCGCAACCGGTCCTCTGCCGCGATCCAGCTTTGCCTCAATGACAACGCCTTTGGCGCGGCGGTTCGGATTAGCCTTCAGTTCCTTGATGTCCGCAACCAGCAGAACGGATTCCAACAAATCGTCAATGCCCTGTTTGGTCACGGCGGAAACGGGCACGCAGATGACATCTCCGCCCCATTCTTCCGGAACAAGATCATACTTGGTCAGCTCCTGCTTGACATTTTCCGGGTTAGCCGCAGGTTTATCCATCTTATTGATGGCAACAACAATGTCAATGCCGGCAGCCTTTGCATGGTTGATGGCTTCCACCGTCTGCGGCATAATACCGTCGTCTGCAGCAACCACCAGAATAGCAATATCCGTTGCCTGCGCGCCTCTTGCACGCATAGCGGTAAACGCTTCATGTCCGGGCGTATCCAAGAACGTGATGTCACGTCCCTTGACCTTGACACGGTATGCACCGATATGCTGTGTGATACCGCCTGCCTCACCCGTGGTCACGTTGGTATGGCGGATGGCATCCAGAAGCGAGGTTTTACCGTGGTCAACATGTCCCATAACACAGACGACCGGGGCACGCTCCACCAAATCCTCCGGCTTATCCTGATTCTCTTCTTCGCCGCCGAACAGCTTCTCTTCAATGGTAACAACCACTTCCTTGGACGGAATCGCGCCCAGTTCTTCCGCAACAAGCGCTGCGGTGTCATAGTCCACCGTCTGATTCAGTGTTGCCATGACGCCCATCATCATCAGGCGCTTGACCACTTCACCTGCGGTCACTTTGAGCCTTGCGGCAAGGTCACTGACCACAATTTCATCCGGAATCTGCACATTCAGCGGAGCCTTCTTGATAGGCGCCTGCTGTTTCTTTCCGCCGCGCTGATTGTTGGTCTTGCCGGCAAACGGATTTCCCTTTCCGCCCGGTTGCTGACGTGTTGCGGCTGTCGGCTTCTTGACGCGCGATGCTTCCGGCTTGGAAGAAGCGCTGTCGGCTACATTATCGAAAGTATCTAATTTCTCATCGTACTTGGACAGATCCACCGCATTGGAACGGGTGTCCACCACGCGGACGGCACCCCGCTGCTTGTTCTGTCCGTCGCCCCCCTTGGGTGTCTGCGCGCGAACAATCGGCTGCGGCTGGAAATGCTCTCTGGGCGTATTCGGTACATAGTCCTTATCCATCCCCATTCCGCCGCGGTCACGCCCGCCGTTCTGCGGACGGTTCTGACCGTTCGGACGTCCCTGCGCGCCTCCCTGCGTGCGGTTTCCGCCGTTTTGCGGACGGTTCTGCGCCCCGGAGAAGGGGTTCTGATAACGACCGGACTGCTGCGCATTGCCCCCCTGCGGTCTCTGCGATTGCTGCTGAGATTGAGGCGCTCTGTTTCCTGCGGGCGTCTGGCGCTGCATGCTGTTACCGGCATTGCCCTGTGCGGATGCCGCAGGACGCTGTCCGACCGGGCGCACCGGCTGTACCGGCGCCTTTGGCGGCACGGGGGCAGGCATCGGTTTACCGCTCTGCTGTGCTGCCATTCTTTGCTGATTCAGAAGATTTTGCAGGCTCTGCGCACTCTGCGGTTGCGGGCG
>FR890454.1 GCA_000433415.1 Clostridium sp. CAG:448 | reverse complement strand
CGAATCGCAAAGAACATCTACGCTACCACGCGGGAGGAGTGCGAGGAAAAGCTCAAGGTGCTGATTGCGGAGATGAAGAAAGAGATTGCGGAAATCAAGGCGGGCGAGAAAGCGACAAATAAGGGCTGACCACGGCGGTCAGCCCTTAAAAATTGTGGTGCAGTAGGCAAAGAAACGGTTATTGCAAATGCTTTTTGAAGCGAGCAGAGCTTTTATACGGAAAGATGCCTGATCTTTTCAGCTTTTTCTGCAAAGTTACTGTTTTCGAGTAATTCTTTGCTCTGTTCTGCTCCAGCCCATTTATGACACCACCAAGGTGTGCGTTGCACAAAAAACAGGATGTCTGACATAACAAGTGGGTCTTGGCAATGCGCTTTTGCCCATGCATACATTTCAAGGGCAGTATTCATTGCATTATCGGCGCAGGATAACGCTTCGGACAGACATCCTTGACAAATCAGAAAATTGCACTTTGACGTATAAGAAGTAATCAAGTAGCAATAGGGATTTTTCTCAAAACCGTTTACGACAAGGTCGGCCGGATCAGCATACAGCCGTACCAAATCTTTTGACGCGCTTGTAAGATCGTTCCAAGCCTGTAAAACCGTCTCTTTGCTTGTTTTCGGATAATCGGAAAGCGTTTTTGCACGATGGAATAAAGACATTGCATAGTCGAACATAAGGTGCTTGGAGGTTGATTCTGCTTTCTCACAGGCAGTTGCAGAGTCTCCCTTTGCTTGCGCGATTCTGCAAAGAGCCTTGTCTCTGATGCCACACAAGTCCGGTAATTTCATCGCAACAGCTCCCGCTTGCTCAAACATTTTCTTAAGAAGCAAAAGGTCAATCAAATGGTTTTCTGCATCAATCTGTACCTCCGGAAGCGTGCAGTTGTCACAAACGGAACGCAACATTCTGTCGCATTCAAGCCAAAGCTCGTCAAACCGTTCTTCGGGGATATCAAATTTTTTTCTGACACGCACTACATGCAAATAATCCTGAATGGCAAAAGCACATTTGACCTTTACAGCATAGTCAAGCGGGTATTTGTTCAAATATTTTTTATACAGTTCGTACACAAGCAAATCTGCGTTGTTTTCGGTCGAGTTTACGGAATAAGTTGCCCAGACTTCTTTGACTTTGTTTTCGAGCTCTCCCTTGTCCGCATACTCATTTGTTCCTACACAGAGCAAGTAGTCTGTGGATACAGACAAAAGAGCCGCTAACGGAACGATTTGCGAAATGTCGGGCATGGTATTATCACATTCCCAGTTAGATACGGACTGCGTGGATACGCCGATATGATCGGCAACAAAGGACTGCGATACTCCGGCTTCCTTACGAAGTGCTTTCAGTCGTTGTCCAAAACTATTCATTATGTTCCTCCGTTTGAGTTGTATTGAAACCGGCGCCTGTTTCTGATATTATTATAGCAAAATTTCAAAGAAAAACAATATACTGCACCGTGACTTGAAGTATTACTCTGTTTATATATAATTCGTGGCGGTCAGCCCTTAAAATTTGCGTTGCAGTAGTCAAAGAAAAAGCCTTCAGAAAAAATGAAAAAGCGGTTTGTGCTGTAAATGCGGCACAAGCCGCATTTCTGCCGTCAGGCGAATTTGCCGAAGTGGTGGATAAAATCCGATTATAAGCAGAAAATCAGCCGAAAGTGGGGCGAAAAACCTCATTTTAGGCTGATTTTTGGTCGGAGTGGCCGGATTCGAACCGACGGCATCGAAGTCCCAAACTTCGCGCGCTACCAGCTGCGCCACACCCCGATTGGTGGAAATATTCGGTTTTTTCTGTCAAATCCGTAAGTGGTCAAATCTGTGGTCAAAGTTTTTTTGCCGAAGAACACGGCGGCGAAAAAGCGAGAAAATGCGAGGAAAACGGAGATTTTGCGAGCTTTCGGAGGTCGGCTCACGAGGCGGTCACACGCTCCCAAACTTCGCGCGCTACCAGCTGCGCCACACCCCGATGGGTGAAAAATATTGAATTTTTGAGGCTTTTCCGTAAGTGGTCAATCTGTGGTCAGAAGGCTTCCGCTGAGCTACATGGTGGTGATGCGGAACATCACCTGTCTATTGTAGCACGTATGCGGGGGAATGTCAAGTGCGAATTTGCGGATTTTTTGCAAAAACGGGGTGTTGGTGGGGTGGTTCGTTATACAGAAGTGGGAGCTTACAGTGGAGAGGGGAATGTGCGTGTGGGGCGGAGAGAAACAATTTGACAGAGCGGGGCGTGCGTGATATAATACAGGCAGGTATTGGCATAGGTGTGGCGCGGTTGGTGGCTACGGTGCAGGCAAGCGGGACGTGGGTACGGCGCAGGCGAGACATGGGCGCGTTGCGGGTTGGCGGAGGTGCAGAAACGGAGGGGGCGCATGGAAGAACGGGTGATTTATCAGATTCTCAGCGTTGTGGAGGAAATTCCGGCGGGGTGTGTGGCGACTTACGGGCAGATTGCGCGGCTGATCGGGCACGAGCGGAATGCGCGGCTGGTGGGCAGGGTGCTTTCGCAGGCGGAGCGGTACGGGGCGTATCCCTGTCATCGGGTGGTCAATCATTGCGGCAGGTTGGTACCGGGATGGGAGGCGCAGCGGTTTTTGCTGGAGGACGAGGGCGTTGCGTTCCGCGATGAGACGCACGTGGATCTGCGGCGGTGTCTCTGGGAGCCTTAGCGGGGAAGGACGGGCGGTTTCGGTTTGGAAATCGTGCCGAAAAAGCGCATTTTTTGTGGGGATTTTTTGAGAAAAATTGTTGACAAGGCGGTCCGAATACGATATAATGAATCCGACAGAAATGCCGCGAACGACAGAAATGCCGCGACCGACGGGGTTCGGGCATCGGGAAAAGAAAAGGAAGAGAGAGACTATGTACAGAATCGGGATTGACCTGGGCGGAACCAACATTGCCGCCGGATTGGTGGATGAAAATTTTGTGATCTGCGCGAAGGCGAGCACGCCGACCATGGCGGAACGGGAGCCTTCTCTGATCGTTGACGATATTGCGATGCTTTGCCACCGGTTGGTGGAGCAGGCAGGGATTACGCCGGATGCGGTGGTATCGGTGGGGATTGCTTCGCCCGGCATCTGCAATCACGACACGGGAGTTGTGGAATACGCCAACAACCTGCCGTTCCGCGCTTTTCCCATCTGTGCGCTTCTGCGGGAGCGGTTCCCGGTGCGTGCGGTTTATATTGAAAACGACGCCAACGCCGCGGCGTGGGGAGAAGCCATTGCGGGCGCCGCGAAGGGAACGCGGAATTCGGTGATGATTACACTGGGCACCGGCGTCGGCGGCGGGATCATCATTGACGGCAAGATTTATTCCGGCTTCAACTATGCGGGGGCGGAATTGGGACATGTTGTGATTCAGAAGGACGGTGCGCCCTGCTCGTGCGGGCGCAGAGGATGCTGGGAGGCATACAGCTCTGCCACGGCGCTGATCCGGATGACCGAAGAGAAGCTGGAGGAATGCAGGCACGATGGCAGAGAGACGCTGATGGCGGAGGATGTCCGTGCGCGCGGCAAGGTTTCGGGCAAGACGGCGTTTGACGCGATGCGCAAGGGCGACGCGGCGGCAGAAGAGGTGATCAATGTATATCTGGATTACCTTGCCTGCGGGCTTGCCAGTATCATCAACATTTTCCAACCGGAGGTGCTCTCCATCGGCGGCGGTATTTCCAATGAGGGCGATTCTCTGATTGCGCTTCTGGAGCCGCGCGTGCGCAAGGAGCAGTACGGCGGCGGTTTGGTGCCGCTGACGTACATTCGCATTGCGATGCTGAAAAACGACGCGGGAATTATCGGCGCGGCGGTATTGGGGATGTAAATTTACGATCACGAAAAAAACCGGCAGAGTCTGTGTGCTCTGTCGGTTTTTTGAAATCCGGAAAGGGAAGGGCAGCTTGCTCTTTGCGAGTGCAAAAATCTGTTTGCCTTTTGCAGGGCGTAGCGGTAGGTCCGGTATGCGCCGCCCCAACTGTGGGTCACATATGTCACGACCCAATCCGCCTGCTGTACCATGTACTGATTCCGATAAACAATCGCAAAGCGGAGCGGTTTGTCCTCGATTGCCGGATAGAGGATTTCGTCGTACCGGCTTTCCGAATCGCACAGGTGGTTGCGCTGATAGGAATCGGACAGGTACGGGGAAACAAGGACAAGTTTGATCTGCGGATGGGTTTCCCGGTATTTGCGGCAACAACGCAGGACAAAGCTGTCGAATTCGCCGTAGCCGCCCAGATACATCTGTGCCGGACTGTCACCGACATGGGTTTCCGGAAAGGTCAGCAATTCCCGTTCGCATTGTTCGGTTGCGCGGAACTGTGCGTGCCCGCAAAATGTGATAATCATGCGATATGTCCTCCTTTATGTAGGTGTACCTCCATATTATATCATGTTTTCTTTCATAAATCAACAACATGTAGGTATACCTTCTTATATTTTTCCCTGCTTTTGAGTAAAATGAGTATGTAGGTTAACCTGCGTAGTCAGACCTTCATAGGAATCGCGAAAGGAGGGAATCGGATTGACAGTCAATGATGCCGTTGCGAAGCGCATTTCTGCGTTATTGCGGGAAAAGTCCATGTCACAATACCGGTTGGAACAGGAATCCGGCATTCAGCACGGGAGCCTGCAATGTATTATGAATGGCAGAAACAAGACGGTTACGCTCAGTACGATTCTTTTACTTGCCCGTGGATTCCATATGACTCCTTCCGCCTTTCTGGATGATGAAATTTTCCGTTCGGAAGAATTGCAGTTAGAATAATGATGCCATCCGGTCGAGAGGATGGCTTTTTTATTTTGTTTTTGCCGGGATAAACCGACATCAAAAAAGAGAACGGACAAAGAAAAAGTGCGCAGCCGAAACCGCGCACTGTAAAAATGCATGGCTCCTTTTTGCTGCGACACAATGTTCGGTATCCTTGTGACCAAGTACACGAAACAAGAGCATACACTTTTACCGTAGTAAAATGTGTATACTTTGCCCCAAAGATACCTATTCCATTGTGTCGCACTTTCATTTTATCAGATCTTTTTCGATTTGTCAAGATGTCGCGCGTGAATCGCGGCGCTTTTACGCGTCCCCGGTCCGGTGCGCGGCGGACAAACAATCGCGGCGTGTGTTGCCTTTTTGGGGGTTGCTTTTTCCGGATGAATATGTTATAATAAATACCATCAGCAGGGGCAGAAGGAGCGGAAAAATGGAGAATACTGCAGAACAGGTGGTTTGCTTTACCGGACACAGAATGATACGACGTGAGGATGCGTTGGCATTGCCGGGACTCCTGGAGCAACAGATCCGGCGCCTTTATGCGGACGGCGTGCGGCAATTCCGCACGGGCGGTGCGCAGGGGTTTGATACGGTTGCGGCACTGAAAATTCTGGAACTGCGCGAAGAATATCCCGATATGCGGCTTTGTTTGTTTCTGCCTTTTCCGGGGCAGGAGGCGCGGTGGAGCGAGGCGGCAAAAAGAACCTATCGCTATGTGCTGGACCGGGCAGATGAAGTGCACTATGTGCGGGAACACTATACCAAGCTCTGCTTTTTTGAGCGCAACCGCCAATTGGTGCAGGGAAGCGGTTTTTGCATTGCGTACTGCGTGAGCAACGAAAGCGGAACGGGATATACGTTCCGGCAGGCGCTCAGAGAGGGGCTGACGGTGCTGAACCTTTACGATCTGCTGCCTCGGTCGGGCGCGGCAGAACAGGGGTTGTGAACAGAGCGGCGGACGGAGCGGCGGACAGAGCAGAGGAAGAAAGGAAAAAGCGATGGCGAATTACAGACGGGACAGAATCAATGATGAAATGATGAAGGAAATGAATGTCATTATGCGCAATGTCAAGGACCCGCGGGTCAGTGACAATTTTGTGTCGGTGACAGGGGTCGAGGTGTCGGGGGATCTGAAATATGCAAAGGTCTGGTATTCTTCCCTGACGGGCGACGATAAAGAAATCCGCAAGGGACTGCGCGCGGCAACCGGGTTTATCCGTTCCTGCCTTGCGCGTTCTCTGAACCTGCGCGTGACGCCCGAGTTGACGTTTGCGCGCGACCAGTCCATTGAACACGGCGCGAAGATTGCCGGAATTCTCAGCCATATGACCTTTACGGAGGATACAGAGGGCGGGGAGAACGCAGAGGAGACGGCAGACGGGACGAAAAAAGAACGCGAGGACGGGGCAGATGCATGAGGCGGGTTTTCGCGCGCTGACGCGCGGAGAAGCGATTGCGCGGCTGTTGCCGGTCGGCGATACGCTGATTCTTTTTCACGTTCACCCGGACGGTGACGCGGTCGGGTCGGCGTTTGCGCTGCGCAGGATGCTGGAGGCGCTCGGCAGTCGGGCATACTGCGTCTGCGCGGACGAAATTCCGGACAGACTGCGCTTTGTTACCGACGGCGTGCAGGAAAGCGCCCTGCCGGAGAGTATTCCGGCGGATTTTGCGGTCAGCCGCATTGTTGCCGTGGATACGGCGTCCCCGGCGCAGTTGGGCGCTCTGTACGAGCGGTTTGCGGGGAAGATCGACCTGATGCTGGATCATCACGAAAAGGGAACCCCTTATGCGGATTACTACATTCTGCCCGGCATTTCCGCCACGGGGGAGTTGCTTGCAGGGCTTTTGCAGGAGATGCAGCCGGCACTGGAGCCGACGCCTGCGCTTGCGTCGGCGCTGTATTGCGCCATCAGCTCGGACACCGGGTGCTTCCGGTTCAGCAACACCTCGCCCGAAACGCTCCGCACTGCCGCACGGCTGGTGGAGTGGGGAGCGGACACCGCGCAGATCAACCACCGGCTGTTTGAGGTCAAGAGCAGACTGCAGATGGCGGTGGAGAGCGAGGGCGCGCAGCTGCTGCAGCTGTATGCCGACGGGCGGATCGGGGTGATTCCGTTCCCCTATGCGCGCAAAAAGGCGCTGGGTGCCAAGGACGAGCACCTGGAGACTTTGGTGGATGTGGCGCGCTGTACCGAAGGGGTCGAGGTGGCGGTTGCCATCCGTCAGCCGGAGGACACGGGGCGGTTCCGTGTTTCCATGCGTTCCTCGTGTGCGGTGGACGTTGCCGCGGTCTGTGCGCTTTTCGGCGGCGGCGGGCATAAAAAGGCAGCCGGATGTACGGTTTTCTGCAATACGATCGCAGAGGCAACCGACAAAATCGTCGCGGCGCTGCTTCCGTATTTCCCTGCCGGATAAGGTGCGGATTTTTTTCGCGCTGTATAAAAGCCTTCTTGTCAGGCAATCCTTTCCATGTACCGATATGATGATCGGACAGAATGAAAGAAATTGCCGCAAGGAGGCTTTTATGATGCAAAAATCAGTACATCGCAAGCGTTTTCTTCTGTTGCTTTTGATCCCGGTGCTGCTGCTTGCCGCGGGGGTCACGCTCTTTTTGCCGGTGCACGGCGAGGAGAAAATCTACGACACGGTGGTGCGGTTACACGTGCTGGCGAACTCGGACAGCGAGCAGGATCAGGCGCTCAAGCTCCGGGTGCGTGACAGGATTCTTTCGGTCAGCGCGCCGCTGCTGGAGGGCTGTAAAACGCAAAAAGAGGCAGAGGAGGCTCTGCGCACCGGCATGCCGGCACTTGAGGATGCGGCGCGGGAGGTCATCCGGGAGAACGGGTACGACTATCCGGTGCGGATTCTTTTGAACTGGGAGGACTATCCCACCCGCACCTATGAAACCTGCGCGTTCCCGGCGGGACGGTATCTCTCTTTGCGCGTCTGCATCGGGGAGGCGGAAGGGAAAAACTGGTGGTGCGTGCTGTTTCCGCCGCTCTGCCTGTCTGCCGCGGGGAAAACGAGCAAAAAGGACCGGGAGGATGAATTTGTCGAGGTGGGGCTGACGCCTGACCAGTACCGGGTGATAACGGAAAGCGGAACCGATACCCGCTATAAGGTACGGTTCCGCTTCTTGGAACTGTTTGAATCGATTTTCCGCTGATTACTTGTTCGGATTGATATACTTCCACGCGCAGACAATGTAATTGATGCCCGACCAGAGCGTAAAGATTGTCATGACGGCGATGGAGGTATAGGTGATGGGGAGATACCGCCCCCAGAAGGAGAGGTATTTGTCTACCAGCGGGATTTTGCAGAGAAGCGGCTCAATGATTGCCGCGCAGACGCAGACGATCTGTGTGACCGTTTTGATCTTTCCCAGCATATTGGCGGCAATGACCTGACCCCCGGCGGAAAGCGCGACCAGGCGCACGGCAGTGACGGCAAGCTCGCGGAAAACCACGATGACCACGCCCCAGAACAGCACCGGGCGGATTGCCGCATACCGGTCGCAGAAAACCAGCATCATCATGGCGCCGATGACCATGAATTTATCCGCAACGGGGTCGATGAATTTGCCGAAATCGGTGATCATATTGTACTTGCGCGCGATCTTTCCGTCAATCATGTCAGTGACTGCGCACAGAATAAAGACAAAGGCGGCAAGCGCGGAGAACAGAATCTCCATGCCCGTCTGCCCGGGTAAAAGCTCCGGAATACCCATCAGCGCCATAAACACCGGCACCAGGCACAGGCGCAAAAGAGACAGTCTGTTGGGGATGTTCAACTGCTTCATACCGTTTTACCCCTCCTCTTTTTGTACGGCGACGCCGTATACGTCGTAGTCCACAACGCGGCGGATTTTGACGTGCACGAAGCTGCCGGGTGTGAGCTTTTGCGCGGAAGTAAAGTAGACCTTGCCGTCGATTTCCGGCGCGTCTGCCGCACTTCTGCCGTAGTACGCCTCGCTGACCGGGTCAAAGTCCTCCGTCAGCACCTCGATGATGCTGCCGATCTTTTCCTCGTTCTGCTCCTCGTTGATCCGCATCTGTTCTTTCATAAGAATATCCATGCGGTCCTGTTTGACCTGTTCGTCGATCTGATCCGGGAAATTGTAGGCGGGGGTGTCCTCCTCGCGGGAATATGTAAAGACGCCGGCGTGCTCGAAACGGGTCTGCTTGACAAAGTCGCAGAGTTCCGCAAAGTCCTCCTCGGTTTCGCCGGGGAATCCGACGATGAAGGTGGTACGGATAACGATGCCAGGGATTTCGCGGCGCAGTTTGGCGACGACATCGCGGATCATCCGGCTGTCGCCGTGCCGGTTCATGGCGCGCAGCATCCGGTCGGAAATGTGCTGAATGGGCAGGTCGATATACTTGAGAATCCGCGGGTTATCGCGGATTTCGGCGATCAGACCGTCTGTAATTTTGTCGGGGTAGCAGTAGAGCAGGCGGATCCAGGGGATGCTTGTGGCTTCCGTAATCGCATGCAGAAGCTGATCCAGGCGGTATTCGCCGTACAGATCCAGCCCGTAGCGGGTGATGTCCTGCGCGATGACGGTCAGCTCCCGCACGCCCAAAGCCTCCAGCTGTTTTGCCTCTTCCACCAGTTCTTCCATGGGGCGGGAGCGGAAGCGCCCGCGGATGGCGGGAATGGCGCAGTATGCACAGCGGTTGTCGCAGCCCTCGGCGATTTTGAGGTATGCCGCATAGTCCGGTGTGGTCAGGACGCGGTCGCCGCCCAGCCGGACGCAGCTGTTCTGCTCAAAGGAGGCATAGCGTTCGCTTTTCTTTTTTCGTTCCGTGACCGCGCGCACGGCGTCCACGATGTGGTGGATGCTGCCTACGCCCAGTACGGCGTCCACCTCCGGCAGTTCTTCAAAAATCTGCTCCCGGTAGCGTTCCGCCAGGCATCCCGTGACAATGATCGCCTGCAGATGCCGGTGCTTTTTCAGCCAGGCGACATCCAGAATATTGTCAATGGATTCTTTTTTTGCACTCTCAATAAACGCGCAGGTATTGACGATGATAACGTCTGCGTCAATGTCCTCCGGTGTGATCTCATAACCCGCCTCCATGACTTCATGGAGCATGACCTCGGTGTCAAGCTGATTTTTGGGACAACCCAAAGAAATAAATCCGATCTTCATAGCACACTGCCTTTTCCACATAATCTTTCAATCTATATACTATCACAAAAGGGCATCCCCTGTCAAGAGGGAATGCCCTTTTTCAATCGGAAAACCGGAAAAAACGGTTACATTTCTTCCGCGCGCGGGTCTTTGAAGCCCTCGCCGAAGACCTCGTTGGCTTTGGTCACGATCATGAACGCGTCGGGATCCGTCCGCTTGACGGCGTTGCGCAGGCGCGGATAAAACTGCTTGTGCAGGGTGGTCATGATGACCAGTCTCTTCTCTCCGGTATAGGCGCCCTCGCCTTCCAGATAGGTGGCACCCATGCCCATGCTCAGAAGGAGCTTTGCGACGTCATCGGGACATTTGCTGACGATATAGACCAGCTTTGCGCTGTCACCGCCGTACAGAACCATGTCCAACAGATAAGTGCTGACCAGAAGACCGACCGTGGCATACAGCGCGACCTCAATGCCTGACGTGAAGGCGGAGAAGAGCAGGATGCCCGCATCCAGGAGGATGTAGAAAATGCCGGATTTGATATGCGGGAACCGCTGGCGCAGCAGCTTGACTACAATGTCGAATCCGCCGGTGGTTGCACCGCCCAGAAGCACCAGTCCCATGCCGAGCGCCATGAGCGAGCCGCCCGTGATACCGGAGAGCATCAGGTCGTCGGAAACCGGAAACCAGCTTGCCGGCAGATGCTTGGGGCAGATTTCCATGAGCGCCGAGGAAAACGTGGTGGCATAGGCGGTGGAGATCAAAAATTTCCATTTGAACTTGATGGTGCCGATGATGACAAGCGGGATGTTGATTAAAAAGATCCAGAGTCCGGTGCCGATGGGGATCAGGGTGTTCAGAATGATGGACAGACCGGAGACGCCGCCGGGTGCGAGCTGATGCGGATCCAGAAAAAAGATGATGGATGCGGCATAAAAGACGCAGCCGACGGTTACAATCAGAAACCTGGTCAGGAACCGGACAGCGGGCGGGAATTTTTTGGACATTTTGTTTGTACCTCTTTCGTGTAACGGGTTTATAAAATCTGCTTTGCAGTCAAGGCATTGCCGCGTAATTTTGATGGTGCAATTGCGCGGTGATGCCTCAAAGCGGCATGGAATTGATTCCGCCGTGCCGGCGTTCTTTCCGGTAATCGCGCGGGGACATCCCCATCTGTCTGGCAAAGGCGCGGTTGAAGGTGCGCTGGGTGGAAAAGCCGACCGCGGTCGCGATTTCGGTTACGGTCATGTCATCTTCCGTGCGCAGCAGGCGGCACGCTTCCGAGACGCGCAGGGCATTGACAAAATCGTTGAACCGGGTGCCTAGCCTGTCCGAGAACAGGTGGGAAATATAGTATTTGCTCAGATGCAGGTTTTCCTCCAGGATGGAGAGCGAAAGTTCACTGGAGGAATTGCGGATGCAGAAGGAAACAATGGAGCGCAGGGTCCGAGAGTCGCCCGTGCCGGCGCCGTTTAAGGTCATCATGCCGAGCAGTTCGGAGAGCAGCGCCAAAAGGTACCCTTTGATCGCCGTGCCGCGGTAGGGCATGTCCGGGTTTTCCTGCCGGACAAGCGTTTCAAAAAGCGCGGGGATGGCGGGGTTGTCCGACGCGTGCCGGATCAGCGGGGAGGCGGGGGAATGGTCCGCAAAGATTTCGGACAGCTCTGGCGTCAGGTCGGGGTTGACGATCAGGATCATATAGCGGTCCCCGTCGCTCTGCTCATAGCGGTGGACGCGGTTGGGAAAAACGACCAGTGCGTCGCCGGTGCGCAGTGTATAGGTTTCCGAATCCACCGCGCAGACGTTTTCGCCCTGCTCCATGTAGACCAGCTCCAGGTGATAGTGCAGATGGGCAGCGCATGCCAGCCGGGAGGTACCGCCGCGGCAGTCTCCGCCCTGGAAGTCCAGGCTTCTGCGTTCATAGGGGGTGTGCATCCGTTTTTTCTCCTTTCCGCAGTGGTGCTTTCGGTCGGTTAACGTACATACAGACGCGGAACCCGGGCAGACAAAAGGCACAGGCTCTCATAGGGGATGGTGCCGGCGAGGGAGGCAAGTGCGCAGAGCTGTTCCTGCCGCTCGCCGAACAGCGTGACCGTATCGCCGGGAACGGCGGGGATGTCCGTTATGTCAATCATGCACTGATCCATACAGATCCGACCGATGACCGGCGCGGAGAAATCGCCCGCACCGGTATGCACCGTGACGGACG
>FR890453.1 GCA_000433415.1 Clostridium sp. CAG:448 | reverse complement strand
GGAATATACATACGTGCGGCTTTTGACACTGTTGTCCTCGCGGAGCAACTGTCCCAGGTCGTCGTATACATAACGGTATGATTTGGCGTGCCTGTTAGGCTTTATTCTATCATTTACAACGACAAGAAATCCTTCAGATGGAAGTTATCGTCCTGGGGAATGACCATTCGCACCGAAAATGAAGTTATGTAATTGTTTGAATAGCCATTCAACTGCTCATATGACACATGCGAAATCAAACCATGAGCGACCAAGTACAGGTGATTGGAAAACGATTGTAAACCGTATTTGTTCCCGGCAATTTCTGCCTCCTCCTTCCACGCGAACAACCGTATAAATTGCCCTGGTAATATTTCGTTTTACGATAAGAACAGAATAGACCAAACAAGCAATATGAGGCACATGATTAGCGCAATGAAGGCAATGAGAACGATGGGACCACTGATTTTCCGGGTTGATTGTATGGGACCGTTTTTGATGGAACCGGTATGTTCTAAAACAACGCCGGAGCGGGACGAATGTTTTTCCAAAGTTTCTATCAATACGGGATCCACAGGGAATGAAATGCAATTTTTACAATGAAACGGTGCCATGATGATGCCATACATGTGTGTATATTCGGGCGATAAGTCAGGATCGGTAGAAATACATACATAACGTCTTCCATGATCTTCACACAGCGCCAGTTTCCTTAT
>FR890452.1:9808-10326 GCA_000433415.1 Clostridium sp. CAG:448 | reverse complement strand
ACGGTATCCGAGCGCCGTGCACACGTCCCGCACACTGGGCGCATATCCCTGCTCCTCAATGGTTTTCCGGATGTATGCATACACGCGCGCCTCCCGCGGATTCATCTCTTTCATGTCACGCCCTCCGTTTTTTCTTCGGCGTTCATTATAGCATACTTTGCCGCAAACGGAACATCCGTTTGCAAAAAAATTGTGAATAATCCGTAACCTTTCGCGTTTTCCCCTTGCAATCCGACATCCCGCGGCGTAAAATATAGAATGGATGGGGATTTTTTTCCTCTCAAAGGAGCAAAATCCCAATGTCAAAGAAAAGGAGACAAACAACAATGACCAATAACAAGTATGTGTTGGACTGGATCCGCGACATGGCGGCAATGACCCAGCCGGATAAGATCGTCTGGATCGACGGCAGCGAAGAACAGGCAGAGGCACTGCGCGCCGAGGCGTGTGCTTCCGGCGAGATGATTAAGCTCAATCAGGAACTGCTTCCCGGGTGCTACCTGCACCGCACGGCGGGG
>FR890452.1:6027-9794 GCA_000433415.1 Clostridium sp. CAG:448 | reverse complement strand
AACGACGTTGCCCGTGTGGAAGGCAGAACCTTCATCTGCACCAAGAAGAAGGAAGATGCGGGAAATATCAACAACTGGATTGACCCGGATGAATGCAAGGCAAGACTGACCAAGCTGTTCACCGGCTCCATGAAGGGCAGAACCATGTATGTGATTCCCTACTCCATGTCCATTGTCGGTTCCCCGTTCGCCAAATACGGCATTGAACTGACCGACTCCATCTATGTGGTGCTCAACATGCTCATCATGACCCGTGTCGGCAACAACGTTCTGGAAGCACTGGGAGATTCCGACGACTATATCAAGGGACTCCACTCCAAGGCAACCCTGGACGCAGACAACCGTTATATCGTTCACTTCCCGGAGGAAAACACCATCTGGTCCGTCAACTCCGGTTACGGCGGCAACGTGCTTCTGGGTAAGAAGTGCTTTGCGCTCCGTATCGCTTCCTTCCTGGGTCGCAAGGAAGGCTGGATGGCAGAGCATATGCTGATCCTGGGTGTCACGGACCCGCAGGGAGAAAAGCACTATGTCACCGCCGCTTTTCCGTCCGCATGCGGCAAAACCAACCTTGCCATGCTCATTCCGCCCCAGCTTTACCGCGATAAGGGCTACAAGGTAGAAACCGTCGGCGACGACATCGCATGGCTCCGTGTGGGCGAGGACGGCAGACTTTGGGCAGTCAACCCGGAGAACGGCTTCTTCGGCGTTGCCCCCGGCACCAACGAACACTCCAACCCCAATGCGCTTGCCGCAACCAAAAAGGATACCATCTTCACCAACGTCTGCCACAACCTGGACAACAACACGGTTTGGTGGGAGGGTCTGGACAACGATCCGCCCAAGAACGCTTTGAACTGGCGCGGCGAGGTATGGGATTACAGAAAGTACGACAAAGCGGATAAAATCGGCACCTCCGGTGCGCATCCGAACTCCCGTTTCACCGCCAAAGCGACCAACTGCCCCTGCCTCTCCGACGCGTTCTACCGTCCGGAAGGCGTTCCGGTCAGCGCCATCATCTTCGGCGGCAGACGTGCCAAGACCGCACCGCTGGTTTACCAGTCCACAAGCTGGCAGAACGGTGCATTCGTCGGCTCCATCATGGCTTCCGAAACCACGGCTGCCGCTGCCGGCGCACTCGGCGTTGTCCGTCGTGACCCGATGGCAATGCGTCCCTTCGTCGGTTATGACATGGGCGACTACTGGGCACACTGGCTGTCCATGGGCACCCGCATTCCGCATCCGCCGAAGATCTTCCACGTCAACTGGTTCCGTACCGACGAAAACGGCAACTTCATCTGGCCCGGCTACAGCGACAACATGCGCGTGCTGGAATGGATTCTCGCCCGTTGCGACGGCAAGGTCGATGCCCGCATCTCCCCGATCGGCTATCTGCCTTATCCGGAAGACATCAACATCGAAGGCATGCAGGACGTCACGCCGGATACCATCCGCGATCTTCTGACCATCGATACCAAGAGCTGGCTGGAGGACGTCGACAACATCCGCGACTTCTATCACCAGGTCGGCGACCGCGTTCCGCAGGCAATGTGGGACGAATTGGATGCACTGGAAGCACGCCTGAAGCAGAATCAGTAATTTTTGTGCGGGATCTTTCCGTCGCTCTGCGGTTTGCAAAGACGGCGGCAGGGTCCCGCGCCCTCTTCTCCTGCCCCGGGAAATCATTCTTGACAAGGCGCGGAAAACATGTTATAATGGCTCACAGGAAACGGAACACACCGTTTACCGCACCGAACGGGCAACATTGGTAACAAAAAAATCCATACCCGAAATAAAACAAGAAAAGGAGAATTTTATGAACATGAAAAAGTTTGCAGTTGCAATCCTGATTCTGTTGCTGGCATTGACCGCTTTTGCCTGCAATGAGAACAAGGGCGACACCGAAACGACCGCACCGGATACCACCGGAGAGGCCACAACCGTTGCAGAAACAACCACTGCCGAGGAAACCACAACGGCAGAAGAAGTGACCACCGGCGAGGAAACGACCGCCGATACTTCCGAATTGAAGGTAAAGACCCCTGCAGTCGATGCATTGGCTTTTTGCAAAAAAGGCGCTCCATCCACTGAGGGTGCCGCATGGGCAATCAATGCCAAAATGGTTGTCAGCATTACGTCCAATTCCATGGGCTCCACCACGACAACAGACGTTGAGGTGCTTCTCGGCATCCTCATCGACGGCTCCGATTTCAGCGTAAACCTCTCCGCCGTCGGTCAGAACTTCTCTGTGGTACTGGTCGACCGCACCCTCTACATCGACATCGGCGAAACCAAATACAAGGTGGTTGTCACCGATGAGGATATCGCCGCAATCAAGGAAATCCTGACCGCTATGGGCGTAGATCTGCCGACAACCGATCTGCCGGATCTGTCCACAGCCATCAAATTGCCGGCTCTGCGCCTGCCCGATGGCAACATGCAGTTCCACCTGGACAATCTTGACGAGATGATGAAGAGTCTGACCACCGCTCTGCCCGACAAGGCAGGCAATATCGGAAGCACTTTGAACGGTCTGACAATGAAGAACCTTGACGTCGTTCTGGACATAAAGGGCGAGGATCGCTTCGCCGCCGTCACTGCCATGGCGCGCACCGAGACAAAAGTTGCCGGCGTTGCCGCATCCGTCGAAATCTCCGCCACCGTCACCTTCGATACCAAGTCCCCCGAAACGGTAAAGGCACCGGCAAATACGGATGACTTCACCGAAGTCACTCTCAAGGATCTGTTCGGCGGCGACGATAACCCCGATTACAGTGACGAGGCAGCGCTCGCGCTCGGACTTGATCCCGCAGCGGATGCCTACACACTCTCCGAGGACCCGGCAACCGCCGCAGCGCAGCTTGCGTTCATTAACGCAAATGCTTCCCATTTCCAAGGCAAAACAGTGACCGCTACCGGCACCTATGCACAGATCAGCCTGTTTGGCGAAACCATGCTGACCTTCAGCATCGGCGCCACGGAAGAGGATGCCGCGACCGTGATCGTCGCTGCCGGCGATGGCGTTTCCCTGCCCACAGACAGCGCGAATGTCCGCATCGTTGCCACGGTATCTGCCAATCCGGAAGCACCTGACCTCTGTGTACTGGTTATCACCGCCTACGAGGTCATCAAATAACATTCTCACACAAAAAACGGATCCGAAAAGATCCGTAACCGCAAAGAGAGCGTCGCAATCGAAAGGTTGCGACGCTCTTTGACGTTTTTCGCAAAAGCCGATATTCGCTTCTCAGTCGGAATTCTCGGCAGACGTTCCGGCACTCACACCCGTTTTCGTTTCTGCCGTCGTTTCCTCGCCCCGCGCGTGTGCAAGCATCCGGGACATCCGGGGCTGAATCTCCTTGGTGCGCGACACGATATGGTCATAGTGCTCCCGCAGGGTGCCCGTCCGGTCGATGCGGTAAAGATCGGTGGTGCGGTGCACAGGATCCGTCACGGCAAAAATCCACAGGCTGTACCCCTCCGCCTCCCGGCGCTGCCGCAGGCAGGAAAGAATCGCGTCAAGCGGTAGCCGCTCCGGGGAATCCGTTTTGACATAGGTACTGGCAATCGTAGCTCCGTCTACCGCATAGCGCTTGAATCCCCCTGCTGCCAAATGCGCCGCCGGCGCATCCGGGTCATCCAAACACAGGCCGACGTGCGCAATCCGCGCCGCGTCAAACCCGTATTTTTTGCACATCGCCGCGCACCATTCCACATCCGCCGGAGCAGTTTTGGTACTGCCGAATGCAAATGTGTCCAGATAAGCG
>FR890452.1:4482-5926 GCA_000433415.1 Clostridium sp. CAG:448 | reverse complement strand
ACAGGCACTGACGGCGGGCTCTATCCATTTCGGGTAATCACCCGTCGATTGTGCAAGCGGGTGATGATCAATCGCCAAAAGCACCTTCCCCGGATGTTCGGTCCGGTTGTGATCCAAAAGAATCAGACCGTCCGACGCACCGGTCTGCAATACCGTCTGTGCCTCTTTAGGCATTTCGATTTCCAAAGCGCGCAAAAGCGCCGGGGTATCCCGATCAATTCCCCCCGGCATTGCCACCGCCGCCTCTGTTCCCGACACATGCAGAAAGCGCCGCATCAGCATACAGGACAGCACACTGTCCGCATCCGCCCGGTCGTGTCCCAAAAGCAGAATGCGCCCCGTGTGGGCGCTCACTGCCGCCCGGATTTCGTCAGGCATCATTTTTCATCCCCTGCCTTTCTTTTCCTGTCTGTATCATACCACTCTGTATCATACCACGAATCCGCCAATCTGTCAAGGCGTAATTCCCACTTGCCGATCCTGCCATTTCCATGCGGGCGAAAAAATGCTTTGATTGGTTAATTTTCCGGAAAGTCGCAAAAAATGACCGGATTGAAGCAATATTTGTCTTGTGTTTGACAGGCGTTTGCTCTATAATGAAGTGTGATTTCTGCGAAAGGAAGCTCCGCTTCTGCGGACTTGCAAAGGAAGAAAAGAATGAAAAAGAATGTAGTTGTCATCGGTTACGGCGGTATGGGCGGTTGGCATTGCCAGTTCATCCGCAACAGCGATGTTGTCAATCTGATGGGCATTTACGATATTGATCCCGCCCGTTGCGAAGCGGCACAGAAGGCAGGAATTCATGCCTACTCCTCCCTCAAAGCCGTGCTATCCGACCCTGCCATTGACCTTGTCACACTGGCGGTTCCCAACGATATGCATAAGCCGATCGCCCTGGAGGCACTTGCCGCAGGCAAGAACGTCATCAGCGAAAAGCCCGTTACACTCTCCTCTGCCGACCTGGAGGAAATGATTGCGGCAAGCCAAAAGGCGCACCGCCTGTTCACCGTGCACCAGAACCGCCGCTGGGACGGCGAGTTTCTTGTCATGCGGGATCTGTACCGCAGCGGCGAGCTGGGCGATATGTTCGCAATGGAATCCCGCGTACAGGGTTCCCACGGCATTCCCGGCGACTGGCGTAAGGAAAAAGCGCACGGCGGCGGCATGATGCTGGACTGGGGCGTACACCTGATCGACCAGATGGTCAACATCGTCACCGATCGCAAGCTGCTCTCGGTCTACTGCCGTTGCGATCACCTGACAAATGCGGAGGTGGACGACGGTTTCAAGATGGATATGTATTATGAGGGCGACCTGTGCTGCCGGATTGAAGTCGGCACGTCCAACTTCATCAACCTGCCCCGCTTTTATGCCTGCGGCATGGACGGCTCCGCACTGATTCCGGATTGGGGCGCTCCCTGCCATGTCGTCAGCTGCCATCAGA
>FR890452.1:1643-4415 GCA_000433415.1 Clostridium sp. CAG:448 | reverse complement strand
ACTGACCAAGACCATGGCGCCGCGCAATCCCTCTACCATTACCGAACATGACATTCCCCAGCCGCAGGCAGATGTGCACGATTTCTACCGCAATGTGGTACGCGCCATCGACGGACTGGAGGAACAGATCGTCACGCACGACCAGATGCGCTTTGTGATGAAAATCATGGAAGCAGCCATGGAGTCGGATCGCCTCGGACGCCCTGTTGAAATCTGCAACTGATCGGTTTATTTTGCATCATATGTGACGGCTTCGCGGCACAATCCGCGCCAATCGGCGTAACGCAGTGAAGCCTTAACGCCCCGTGCATCAGAATTGCGCGGGGCTTTTTTTCTCCTCTTTGACCTTTTTCTCTGCCTCCGTTGTTTCCCTCGTGTCCGGATCTCCCTTACCGACCCGGATCCATGTGCGCACCAAAATGGCAATCAGCGGTCCCGCGAGCATCCCGCCGACACCGTAAAGACGGAACCCGACAAACATGGCGATCAGCGCCACAAGCGGCGGAAGTCCGACACTCTTACCCACAATTCGCGGCTCGATCAACTGACGGATCAGAGACTCTACGCCATACAGAACCAACAGCCCGATCCCGGTTCTGACATTTCCCAAAATCAGGCACCCCGCCGCCCAAGGCAGCATCACCGTCCCGGTTCCCAGCACCGGCAAAAGATCGACAAGCGCCGTCAGCGCCGCCATGATCAGGGCGTAATCCACGCCGATCAAAAGAAATCCGACATACAGCTCCGCAAAGGTAATCAGCATGATCAGCAGATATGCCCTGCCGAAATGCAAGAGCGTTCCCCCAAGACGACTGCGCAGCGCACGCAGGCGGTTGAGCAGGCGCGGCGGCATTCTCCGTGCGGCAAACGTGCTGATCTTCTCCGCATCCACACAGAAATAGAATAACGCCAACAAAAAAACAGTCAGCACCAAAAAGAAAGACGGGATGCCGCCGATCAGTCCGATTGCCATGTCCGGCACCCTTCCGGCTATATCGGAGATCGTATTATATATCATTTGTTTCACGTTCTCATCAAACGCATAAAGGAACGTGTCAAACTCCCCGCTCTGGCGCATGCGCTCAAACCAGGGGATGTGCGTGCTGAGTCGCTCAATCCAGTCGCTGATGCGGTCAATCACATCGCCCACGGCGCTTCCGTCTTCGGTCAAGCGACGGAACAGTCCCTCCAGTTCCCGGTAAAGCCGGTTGGTCAAAAGCATGGTCAGGGCGGAAAACAGAAGCAGAAACAGAATCAGAAGCAGAACCGCCCACATTTTCTGCTTTCCTCCCGCACAGACAGACAGCCGCCGCGCAAGAGGCACGATACAAAGTGACAACAGCCACGCAAACACAAACGGCGACACTGCCGCCCACAGATAAGCTTTGAAAAGCCAGACAACACCGATCAGCCCACCCGCACAGACCACCATCGCCGCCAGTTTGCCCCAATCCACCCGTTTTTCCACCTTCTCACCCCCCATATCCGATAGTATGCGCAATTTCTGCGCAAAAGACACGCACACCGGGCTGTTTTTTCCGCAAAGGCTTGACAGCACTGCCGGGATGGTGTATAATGGGTGACATCAATTACCGTAAGATCGGAGAAACGAAATGATGAAAAGATGTATTCTGATTCTGCTGACACTGTGTATCTCTATCACTTCCCTTGGCATCATGACCGGATGCGCAAAGAAGGAAACCAACCCCGAACAATCCAAAGAGGATCTGTATCAGTACAGTGACTTTTCCGACACCAAGGAACAAACGAACTACGTCAAACTGACCGTAGAAGGCTTCGGCGATATGATTTTGGAGCTGTATCCGGAAACCGCACCCGAAACCGTTAAAAACTTTCAGAAGCTGGTTTCCGAAGGGTTCTATGACGGACTGACCTTCCACCGCATCATCAAAGGATTTATGATTCAGGGCGGCGACCCCAAGGGCAACGGCACGGGCGGTTCTTCCGCAACCATCAAGGGAGAATTCACCGAAAACGGATACGCAAACAACCTCAGCCATACACGCGGCGTTCTCTCCATGGCGCGCAGCTCGGCGCCCAACTCCGCTTCCAGCCAGTTCTTTATCGTTCACGCCGCTGCCACCTACCTGGACGGCAAGTATGCGGCATTCGGCAAACTGGTTGCCGGTTATACCGTGCTCGACAACATTGCCGACGTCAAAACCACCTATGGCAGCAGCAGCGAACAGTCCACACCCACGCAGACCGTCCGCATCAAGTCCGCTTCCTTCGTCAAGCACAACAAGTAATACAGAAAATCAAAAACACCTCCCAACGTTCACCGTTCGGGAGGTGTTTTCGGTATGTAATCCGATTATGCAGCCGCTTTGCCGCTGTCTTTGCCAAACCATAAAAGCAGGGTAACCACGAGACCCGCAAGCGCGTAAATGGCAAGCAGAACGCCCATCACGACAGCCAGTGCGCCGATACACTGCACCAGGCAGATCAAAAATGCCGCGGCAACGCCGAGAAGCACGTAGAACACAAGACACAGAACAAACGTTACAAGTTTATCCGCAACAGAAAACGGAAAAGCCTTTAATACCTTGCTCATAAAACTAATCTCCTTTCCACAATTGGACATTGTTATTATACATGATTCACAGAAGAAAATCAATAGGTTTTGTAAAATAATTTTCTCTTTTTTTAAATTTCTCCGTTTGCACGTTTTTTGATGCTCCGTCCCCCCCTGATTTTCAACACAAATCCCACATTTATACCCATATTTTCCCTCTGTGCACCATCCGCCAC
>FR890452.1:0-1568 GCA_000433415.1 Clostridium sp. CAG:448 | reverse complement strand
CTTCCGCCGCTTTTTTCAGCCGTCAGGTCTCAGCGCCGATTCTCCGGCACGGCATAGGTGAACGCAATACCGAATAAGGTAAACGGTCCGTTTCCGGAGAGACGCAGAGTCACACGCCGGCAAGCAGATCCGGAAAGCGTCAAAAGATAGCAGTCCCCGTCCCTTCGGATCTGCGATGTGGGAACTTCCGTCGGCGTCTCACCGTCCTGTGAAACAAAGAACCGCATCACTGTCCCGGCATCGTGCCGCAGACGCACCGAAAACGCCCGCGCAATCAGCCTTCCCATGTCCGCACGGCAGAAATCCACCGGTGTCAAACCGCCTGCGGGTGTGCGCTCCGCCACCCAGTCGGATACCGGACCCCGCGGGGTGCCGACCGTCACAATGCGATCCGCACACGCCGCCAGCAGATTGCCGCCAAACGGAACAAAGGAACAAACCTCCAGTGCATCCTCCTTGGTCCAGACCTCCTTTTCCGTGTCATATGCCACAAGAAGCGCCGCTCCGTCCGGTTTGCGCAAACCGCAAAAGTAACGGCGACCGTCTGCCCCGGCAGCGCAAAAGGCAACCGGAAAAAGATCCGTACCGAGCGGCTCCGAAATCCGGGTGGGCGCATTCCCGGTGTATGCCATCACGCCGGCGGCAGAGACATAGTACAGCACGTTGCTCAATTGCCGGACGGAATCCGCACAGCCCGCCGCAACGCCGGGAACGCCCTCTGTCACCGAAAGTTGAAATCCGGACGGGGAAACGCCGAGCACCCGGACAATTGCATCTTCACAGAAGAACGTCGGATGATCCCGGAATGCACATCCTGCGGTAAACGTACCCGCAAGATCGGTCTGTGACTCCCACGCATCCGTACTCTTCCCGTCGTACACATAGAAGTTGAACGGATTCCCCTCGACCGACGCATAAATCCGGTTGCCGACACAGCCGAAAAGCCGGTTGCCGCAACGGAACGCGTATGTCATGGGCGGAATCTCGCGGGAAAGTCCGGTCACGATTGCGTCGTTCAGCCCGCTGAAAGTACCGGCATCGAACCGCATTTCCGAGGTCGTCATCTCCCGGATCACGGCGCGCAGCTCCAATGCCGTCGTTCCGTAAAGGCACCGGACCGTCACGCCGTCACCGACGCAAAAACCGATGGCGGAAAAATCCACATCCTCCAGATACAGCGTATTCATCGCCGCCTGTTCACCGGCAAGCGTCCCGCTTTGAAGCTTTGCGCCGCTCAGATCCAGGTTGGGCGAAAAATTCATTTTGCCGAACCGATCTTGCTCCGTGTCGTAGTAAGCGCGATCCGGGAAAATCAGCACATAGCGGTCAAAATTCACAAAATACCGTTTTTCCGCATCAGCCGCCAGCGTTCCCTTGCGTACCCCGTCATAAAAGAATCCGTCATCCGTCGTGTAAAAAAGCTTTTCCTTGGCACCGATACCGGTCAGGGTCGTTCCCTGTGGGAGCGTGCGGACCGTATAGCGTGCCTGCCGCAGCGTCGGGTACGGATAGGTGTCACTTGACATGTTGTACATGTCACAAAACCCGTTGTTTTCCGCGACGCCATA
>FR890451.1:4507-7129 GCA_000433415.1 Clostridium sp. CAG:448 | reverse complement strand
TTGCCGCTTCCTCAATAATCTGCCGGAAGCGTGCCGCCTCCTGCTCTGCGCTGTCCGCGCGCAGGCTGCCGTCGCACAGGATGTCCCGCAGGGTCGCCATGCAGGAAACCATGCTGGAAGCATCGGACAGGGTGGAGAGATCGCCGGTATTCTTGCCGCGAAGCCCGAACGCACCGCTGTTTTTCAGGTCGCCGACACGGTAATAGCGCAGAACCGTGCCGTCCGGCAGGGTCACGGTGCCGTTTTCGTCCACGCGGATGCCGTCTGTACGGTCGGAAAGCGGGAGAACACGCGCGTCCCCGTCGGTACGCATACCGGACTACTCCTCAATGGTGGAGGAGTCCGCATAAACCTTAAAGAATTCCTGCACGCGCTCGGCGCTCACATCGCCGTCGGCAAAATCCGTCAGCATCGCTTCCGCCACCGTATCGGCAATATCCGCCGGTACGTCCACACCGTATGCGTCCATTTTTTCGGTCAGACGGGAAGACAGCGCCGCAACACGCTCTTCCTCGGGCAGTGCCAGCACCTCGGTAATTGCAGCTGCCAGTTCATTCATCAGTTCCTCATACTGTGCGCTTGCGTCGGCGGGAATGCCCAGAACGGACGCAAGGGCGCGGATTCCCAGGTTGGAAATCTCGGTTGCCAGCGGCGCCATCCGCTCGTTATTGCCCAATTCCCGCATCACTTCTTCCACCACGCCGCTCTCGCTCAGCGTCTGCAGAAGCGCGTCAAAGTCGTTCATCTTTTCCAGCACCTGACTGCGTGCCAAGGACGCGAGCACATGCAGAACCGTGCGCAAATCGCCCTCGATGTTCCCCTCGTCGGAGGTTTTGAAAATTTCCAGCGCCGCGTTCACCGTCGGCTCCAGCATTTCGTCCACGGACGGTTTTTCCAGTCCTATGAAGGTCTCGCCATTCAGCCATGCCGTCGAAGCGCCGCTGAGAAATTCGGAACCGAGCTGACAAAGAACCTTCGAGTCACCGAAATCGTCGGCAAGGGTATCCATAATCTTCAGCTGCCTGTCGCGCTGCTCCGTGCTGACCGCAGAGGTATCCTCCAGCGTGTTGCCCACCGCCATCATGCCGCCGGCAACACGGCAGAGCGAGGGAACTTCCCGCATTATAACCACACGCTGTCCGTCTATCTTACAGGTGGTCAGCGGTCGGAACAGAAGATTGTTCGTAAAAATACCGGTTCCCACCACCATCGGGCTGTCGGCAAGCGGGTGGAGCACCTCGTCATGCAAAACGTACAGGTCCACCCCGTCGTCCTCGCCGCCGGTCTTGTCTTTGACGAATTTCTCCGCCTCGTCCCCGCCGTTTGTCAAAAGGGCACCAATGGCGTCATCCGCCAATGTCAGGTATCCGACCGTGGGCATTGCAATCACGCAAAAGATCATCACGCCGAGCACAGCCCCAAGAAGGGTTCCGACCAGCCGGTCCGTCCCTGTGCGCTTTTCGTCTTTCGAAAAGCCGGTTGCCCGCAGTACGATCATGACAATGAGGTTGAGAATCCCGCGGAGCGCATAATAGATCATAAAGAAAATCACTACCGCAATCAGCGTGGACACGGTTGCGGAAATCAAGGGCGCAAGGCTGGGCAGATCCCGGAATACCGCCTGCATCTCTTCGGTTTCCCTGAGCAGATCCACAACGCGCCCTCCCGCCGCCGACGCCACGGCGCGGGACACGAATACCGATATAATCACGCTGACAAGAAGCACCCCGATGGCAATACCGGTCCGGACCATGCCGCGTTTTCTGCCGTGAAAAACATTGATAACGACGATGCCGGCAAGCAGCAAAAACAACCCAACCGTTAAAATCCAACTCATAGCTATCTCCTCTGTTCTTCCGCAATCATTTGCACAAAAAACATTGCGGGTGATACCACATTATACACTTTTTGGAACTAATTGTCAAGTATGAAATCATAACAATCTGCTTTTTGCATATGATTTTATTTCTTGATGCATTCATTTATGGTGTTTTCAACATGCCCGCAAAAAAAGTGCAGGCGCGGCACATAAAAAGGAACGCGGCGGCGGATACTGTCTTTATGCAAAAAGGATTCGGTAAGAGAACGGAGAGAAAACATGGCAACTGATTTCGCGAAAAGCAAAACAAGGGAGAACCTGATGCGCGCTTTTGTGGGGGAAAGCCAGGCGCGCAACCGCTATACCTTTGCCGCGTCGCAGGCAAGGGCGTCCAATCTGGCGGCAATCGCCGCGGTCTTTACCTTTACGGCGGAGCAGGAGAAGGAGCATGCGCAGATCTTTTACGGGCTTCTGCGCGCGTGCAGCGGCGAAAACATCCGCATTGACGGTGCATATCCGGTCGACCTGTCCGATTCGGTCACACAATTGCTCCGGTTCGCGCAGCACAACGAAGCCGAGGAATACGACCCCGTCTACCGGGTCTTCGGGAAAACGGCAAAGGAGGAGGGCTTTTTGCGCGCGGCAGCGGCATTCGGCGGCATTGCCGCGATCGAAAAGACGCACAGCCAGCGGTTCGGGATGCTCGCGGAGCTGATGGAGAACGGCAGGCTGTTTGTGTCGGAGGTGGAGTGCGGCTGGATGTGTCTGAACTGCGGACACATTTACACCGGAACGACGGTTCC
>FR890451.1:3039-4472 GCA_000433415.1 Clostridium sp. CAG:448 | reverse complement strand
GCGCGCACGCCCGCGGGTACTTCATCCGCCTGGAAATGGCGCCCTTTGTCAGCAAGGACAGCGCGGCACTGCATCATTCCTTCGTATAATATTCGCATAATAGAGGAAGGAATAAGCAAAGGACGGGCTGTCCCCTTTTGTACCTGCAAAGGCACACGGGGGACAGCCCGTTTTGTTTGATCGGTGCTTACTGATTTTCCATGCTCATCTCGACCAGGCAGTAATCCGGCGTATATGCGCCGCCGCGATAGCCGTTCCAGATGCAGGGCTCGGCGTAGAAGTCGCTCGGTCCGCACGCCAGCAGTTCCCCGCCGACATGATGCAAGGGTCCCATCAGGTTGCGCAGGTTATTGACCAAAGTGAGCTCCAGGGTGTTCTCTCCTTCGTGCAGGTAGGCGGAAATGTCCACGCAGAAGGGCGTCTGAATCAGTGTTCTGACCGCCTGACCGTTGACGCGGACCCGGATGGCATTGATGCCGGTCTTTGCGAACGACAGGCAGAAGTCGGTGCTGTCCAGCGTCAGCTTCTTTTGCAGGGTCAGCTCCCCGCAGAAGAAGGGCAGTCCCTGACGCTCGATGTGGCGCAGGGTGAGGGTCTTGGGCGGCTCGGTGACGGTAAAGGTGCCCTTGGCAAACGCCGCGCGGTGATCCACTTCCCGGTATTCGCCGTCAAACCGCACGCCGAAATCGCCCACAAGGTACATAGCTTCCACCTCGGTCTGATAGGTTAACTTGTTCTTTTCCGACTCGAACGCCTTGGATTTTTCCAGGTTCTCATAGAATTCCTGCGGCTGCTCCAGGCGGGTGGTCAACACGATGGTATTTTCACCCTTGCGGAAATAGGGCGACACATCCAGAAGGCGGATAACCGCATCGGTAAAGTAACCGCAGTCCTTCTTTTCCACCGCCTGTCCGTTGATCTCCATGGAGAAAATCTCCGGCGTTTCGCAGGCAAGGCAGAGCGTTTGCGGCAAATAGTCGCACTGCACGCGGAACGCACAGCGCAGATCCACGCCGTGTCCCAGCTCGGCGGCGCGCTGAACGATATTCAGCACATAGCCGTCCTCTTCCTGCAGGACGCCGTCAAACCAATAGGTGCATCTGTCCAGCGTCAGCGCGTTGCGCAATTCCCCGGCAACCGTGAGCGCGCCGTCCAAGAGAACGGGCTTGCGGGCGGGCGCCTCTGTGTGTGCGCACTGCGGGGTGCCGTCGTCGATCAGGAGCAGACTGCTCATGGGCGGGAACACATGGTCGCCGTCAAACGGGGTGACCTCGCCGGTGGAAGGATCCAGGCGCTTGCCGCCGTGCGGCATGTGCGCGGTCTGCGCGCGGTCCGTGGAGTTGACAAAATAATGCAGGGTAAAGCCGTCAAATTCGCGCACGGTGTAGGTCAGCTCCGGATTGTCGGTCACGTCGTTCGCTTCCAGTTCCTCT
>FR890451.1:0-3028 GCA_000433415.1 Clostridium sp. CAG:448 | reverse complement strand
CCAGTTCCTCTGCGGTGGTGATATTGCCGCCGTTCTGCCGGAATGCGGCAAGCAGTGCCTCGGTTTCCGGGAAGAATGCGATGTGCGGCGGCAGAATCACGTTCCGGTAGCGCTGTTCGCCGATGACCAGCTCTTTCCCTTCCACACGGGCGTGGCGGGACATGAGAATCTCGTCGCCCAGATGAAACGGGATATGCTTGCGCTCCAGGGTGTCGATCACGTCCAGAAGGGCTTCGTTGTAAGTCCCGAGGTCCTTGTTGTCGCGGTCGTTATAGCAGATCCAGGCGCTGGTTTGCGTGTGCAGAACCAGGGTGTCAAAGCGGATACGCCCCTCGGCAAGCAGCATACCGATGCGGGAATAGGTGTCGATGAAAGCGGGATAATCCTTCCACCAGGGCTGCTGGTAGTACATTGCCGGCGGATAGTCGCGCTTGCGCAGTCCGCGTGTGGAATAGCCCATCAGGTGCTGACACATCAGGTTGATGCCGCGCACCGTCATCCACTCGTAGTTGCGCCCCAGCTCCTCAAAGCTGACGTTGTGTCCGCACAGCGCGAAGGTTTCGGAGAGCACCTGCCGTTTGCCGGTCTGCGCGGCGGCGGACGCCAACTGATGCTGGGTCAGGCAGCGGTAGATCGGGCGGCAAAGCCAGTCCATCCCGGGAATATGCAGATATTCATAGTGCGGCATGCAGGCGCCGTTGGAAACCAGCTGCGAAAGCATGCTCTCTTCCAACACCAGGTGCCCCGTGAACTTGAGGTGGTGGCTCTCGCACCAGTCGTAAATCTGCTTCATGTAGTTTTTGGAGAACAGCTCGGTCACCAAGCGCCAGAACTGCATTCTGGTGCGGCGGTAGTCACCCTGCTCCAAGAACAGCTCGATCAGGTGGTCGTACAGCTTCTCGCCGTATGCCTTCTCGTATTCCTCGGGCAGAATAAAGCTCCACGGAATGCCGTTGCGGGAAATCTGCGGCTCGTCGGTAAAGAAGCCGTCAAAGGTATCCTTGTATTTGGCATAGTACGGCTCGTAAATTTCGTCTAAAAACACCTTGATGACCTTGCCGTCCAATGTATCGACGTAATAGGGGTTAACGTCGTAGTAGAAGCAGTAATTCTCAAAGCAGCAGATGACCTCCGGACCGCGGGGGTCTTCCAGATCGGGGGTGAAGGTTTTGACCCGCAGATATTTCTGCTGATAGGCAACGCCGCGCCCGTTGACCAGTCCGTTGCCGAATCCCGACGGCCAGCCGTTCTCGTCGTATGCCCAGGCGTGCATGCCGCGCTTGTTTGCCTCGTCGATGGCGGCGCTGACGTTCTCAAACCACTCCTCCCCCATATACGGGGTCTGCAGTCCGCCTCTGGCGTGCATGAAGAAGCCACCCATGCCCGCCTCGTCCAGCATGGCGATCTGCCGTCTGGTTTCCTCCGGGCGCAGCCGCTCGTTCCATGACCAGAACGGAACGGGGCGGTATTTTTTGTCTACTTTTTTGAAATCCATCTCGATTCTCCTTTGATATGTATCGGTGCTCTTTCCGACAGTTCTTTGTCTGCCGGGGTCATTTTTTCTTTTTTGTATATGCTCCCCGGTCAGCGTCTGCTCCGGGTTGCGTCCTTTTCCAGTGCCCGCAAAAAGATGTCCTTCCACTGTCCCACATCGTAAAGGCTTCCGTAGCACAGAAGCGTATCCGGTGCGCGCAGAGTCTGCAGCATCGAAAGTGCCTGGGAAATGTCCGTAATCTCAGCCGGAATTGCGTCCGGATACCGTTCCGTCGGCGACGGCGCGTCCGGCTTACAGCAGACATACATCCTGCCGTCGGGCGACATTTTGCCCAGCAGCTCCGCGGTGGCGTCCAGTTCGTCCGGGTCGGTCGTCCCGTCCATCAGAATGCGGGGGGAGAAGGAAATCGGCTCGCAGATCAGCGGCACGCGCGCGCGGGCAAGTCCCTCATACAGCGCGGTGCCGGGAATCCGCACGCCGTCGCGCCGCAGGGAAAACGCACTCTCCAGCGCGATCAGCGCCGCCCGCAAAAGCAGCGAAGAGCCGCCGGAAATCCGGTATTCCGTTTTTCCGCGGTAATCGAAAACGGCACCGGAAACCGCCTGTTTTTGCAGGGTATATTCCGCCGTTGCGGGAACCGAAAGCCGGCTGCCTGTTCGGGCGCAGGCATCAGAGAGCAATTCGTATGCTTCCCCGCCGCGGATGCCGCCGATGACCTCGCGGGTTCCCCTGCGCACCGCGTCCACGAAGGGGCGGATCTGCCGGAGCGCCGCCTGTTCCGAGGTGCCCACCGTGGGCAGAATACAGAGATCAAACGGCGTGCAGATCGCCGTCGGCTGCGTTTTGCCGCACGCCCCCTCCACCAGGACGATTTCGCAGGCATTGCACCGGCAGGCAAGCAGTCCTGTGGCAAGCATGAGCTCCTCTGCGGAAAACGGTCCCAGGGAATAACTTTTCGTCTGCAGTTCCGCGACCACCCGAGACACCTCGCCCACATACTCGCAGAGCTTCCCGGCGCTGATCGGCGCGTCGTTGATACGGAACCGCTCGCGCACCTCGCTGATCTGCCGCACGGCAATGTGTCCGACGCGGTACCCGGCGCTGCACAGAACAGAAGCCAGCATCCGCGAAGCGGCATGCCCGATGGTGGTGTTTGCCACATACAGATACCGGCTGCCGGTGTTGACCCGTCCGAGCGCATTGCAGAGCGCCTGCATCCGTGCCGGCGTATATTTTTCGACGACGCCGGGCGCCTGCTCCAGGAAACGGAGCGCACGCTTATAGACCATGTTTTTCTCCTCCGTCCGTTTTCTTTTTTTGTCTTGTCCCGATCACACGGACCGACACCGGGTCCACACACAGCGTACCCGTGACGTCGGTTTCCTGCAAAAGGTCACACCAGTCGTTCTCTTCCAGGGGCAGAGAAACCGCTTTCCCGCCCATATTGGCGCAGACCAGCACCTGCTCGCCACCCTTTCTGCGCACATAGGCAATCATGCTGTCGGTATGGTGCACCACGGCAAAGTCGCCATG
>FR890450.1:30017-40869 GCA_000433415.1 Clostridium sp. CAG:448 | reverse complement strand
CGATGAAGCTTATAAAATGATCATGCGTGGCGATTGCGGTGTTTTCAATCCGATTCTGCTCCGCTGTCTGGAGCAGACTAAGAACAAAATTGCGGATATTTACTGACTGTCGCGCAACTGTATCAACGCATTTGTCAACGTGCGGTACGCGGACCTGACCGGGTCTGTATCCGCCACGCAGACCCTTTCCCCGGCGCGAAGCCGTTCACACAATTGACCGGAAGCCTGCCACAGGGCTGTGAATCCCAGATTGGAGCACAGCCCTTTTATGGTGTGCGCGGCACGGAACGCCGCCTCGGCATCCCTGCTCTCCAGGGCTTTCTGCAAATCGTCATAAGATGTATCCTTCAGAAATTGCAAGGCAAAGCGCGTGACAAGCGTTTCGGAGCCGAAACGTGCCAATACATCTTCGTAATCCCCACCGATCTTCCGATAACATTCTTCGGTATTCATTGCTTCCTCCCAAAACACTCTGCTATTCGCATTCATTGTTTTCTTTTTGTGTAGTAAGATGCAATCACTGCAATCATTTTGTGCGGATCCAGCGGTTTGGACAAATGATCGTTCATCCCTGCCCGCTTTGCACGATCCACATCGTCGGCATATACATTTGCGGTCATGGCGATAATCGGGATGCTTCCCGCATCCGGCTGACCGCTGAAACGGATCATCTGCGTCGCTTCAATGCCGTCCATCACCGGCATCATCAGATCCATCAGGATCAGATCAAACTGTCCGGATTCACCGTCCAGATACAGATCCGCCGCAATCCTTCCGTTCTTCGCGCAGACCACCTCGGCACCCGCTTTTTCCAGGAAATAAACGGCAATTTCCGCATTCAGCTCGTTGTCCTCGGCAAGCAGAATCCGGCAGCCGTCAAGACTCTCCTCTCCCGTCGCCGCCGGTTGCACCGCAGGCGCCACAGTTGCGCGGTTTGCGTCCGGGTCGGCAGCAAAAGCAAACCGAACCGTAACGGTGGTTCCCTCACCCTGGACGCTGTGAATTTCGATATTGCCGCCCATAGTGTCCAACAGGCTTTTGACAATGGAAAGCCCCAATCCAACGCCGTTGTAATCCGGCTTTGCGGAGGTATCCTCTTTGGAAAACGGCTCGTACATGTGCGTCTGAAATTCCTCGCTCATTCCGATGCCGGTATCCTTGCACACAAAGCAGAAATGAAGCTTCTCTCTGTCCGCACCATCGCATTCTTCGCGCAGTGAAACTGCCACAGTCCCACCCGGGTTGGTGTATTTTAACGCATTTCCGATCAGGTTCAGGCAAATCCGTTTGAAGAGAACCGCGCTTCCAAAGAGGCGGTTATGCACGATCGCACCGACCTCCGACCGGAAATTGATTTCGGTATCTTTTGCCGCCATTGCCATCAGTGAAACAACGCCCCGGAATTCCTTTTCAATATCAAACGGTTCCTCCGACCAGAAGAAATCCTTTTGCTCCAGCTTGCTCATATCCAAAACTCCGCTGACCAACTCCAACAGATATCCGGATGCCTGCCGGATTTTTTCATAGCATTCCTTCCGGCGGGCAGGATCGTCATCACAGTCTTCCACAATGTCCACCATGCCGCGGATACCGTTGACCGGTGTGCGGATATCGTGGCTGATACGCCGCAGAAAGTCTGTCTTCGCCTCATTGGCGCGGATCGCGTCCTTGGCAAGCCTGTCCATCTCGGTACGGTACTTCTCGCGCGAACGTTCGCGTTCGCGGCGGTGCACATAGTCCATTCTGCCGTGCAGTGCAATCCCGATCATCATCAACAATACGTACACTGCCGCCGTGTAGGCAAGCAGTACCGATCTTTGCATGAACAGCCGCTGTTCGGAATAAAACACATAAGCGTAATTGCTTTTGCACTTACCGCGCATTGCATAATAGGATATCCCATTTGCCGTAACCGGGATCAGATTTCCGAAATCGGTGACGTTTCTGACATCCTTGATCACCTCACACTCATCCGCTCTTTTCCCGTTTAAGGACTCGTCGTTGGACCCGACCACCGTAACACCGTCTGTGACCACAATCACGCCGTCCACGTCAAAATCATATTCCGTAAGCAGGGTTTTGATCGACATCTGCGTTCCAGCCATCATCTCATACTCCTGCTGTTGGTAGCAAAGAATGATGCCGCGCTCATCCGATCTCCCCATGACGGCATAATCGAAGTAATCTCCGTTTTGTGTTGCAATCCGTTCGGCATAACATTTATTGGGGGCATCCATCGCCGAGGATGTTTTAGACAGGACGCTGCCCCAATCCGGTGACAGCATTCCTTCGACGACGCAGGAAGCGACTGTCCGCATGTCCGCATCGGTTATAAGAATTCCGGTCAGGCGTTGGTCGTCCATGTACTCCAATATAAATGACGTATCTACGGATGCGCGGCGACTGTCAAACGTCTTTTGAAACTCCTTCGCTTTGTCCGCTAACCGGATCAGACTTTTGGTTTGCTCCTCTGCCGCCACATCCTCATACAGAGAACACTGATTTTCAATATACCGGAGAATGCTGTCCATCCGCTTCTCCGCATCATGCTGACAACTGTAGGTTCCGATCTGAAAAACCGCAACCAGAATCACGGCACCCAGCAATGAGGAAAGGAAAAGCGGCAGTATACTGTACAGAAATCTGTATTTTACTGCTTTCTTACGCATACGGCACTACCTCGCCCTTTCCGGGCCCAAACCGAATTTTTCCAGCACCTCTGCGGTAAAGCCGTCCCTGCGCATCTGCCCGAGCGTCTGCGTCAGGTGCTCTGGCGGTTGCTTATCGCCTCCCTTTTTGAACGCAACGCCCAGTTCCACATTCATCAACGGTTCATCCAGAATGCGGTAGGTCCCGCTAACGGATTTCATTTTTTCAAGCAATGCCGTTTCATGTCCCGCGATGGCATCCACATATCCCTTGCGCAATGCCGCAAATACATTTTCCATGTCAAACATGCAGTACAGTTGCTTGATCTGCGGAATGCGCGAATCGTTTCCGGCTGAAAACAATTCGTCCGGCTTTGTGGTCGCCTGCACGGCAATCCGCTTATTTGCAAGATCCGCCAGTGTAAAGATTTCACTGTCCGCGCGCACCGCTACCATCTGACGGCTCTGCATATACGGTCCCGCCCAGTCATAGCGGTCTTCGCGCCCTGTCATGGAGAAGCTGCCCCAAAGACAGTCCACCTCCCCGTTTTGCAACGCCTCGTCTTTTTCCGACCAACTGATCCTGACAAATTCCGCCCGGAATCCCATCCGCCTGCATGCCTCCGTTGCCAGTTCCACATCAATACCGGCAAAATTGCCATCCTCACCGATATAAAAATACGGCGGGTACTCGTCGCTTCCAATGCGCAAAACCGGCAGATGATCCGTGTCTTCCGGCGTCTGTTCGTCGGCATCGCATCCCGCAAGGACACTTATGCAAACAGCAAACAGAAGCACAGCCAAAAGCACGGCTGTCAACCGATTTCCGATCCTGAACATCCGTTTCACCACCTTTCAAAAACTTTCATGTTCGTATTATACCACAGAACCCCGCGGATTGCAAGAGGGGGAGATCGCCGGTTGCCCCTTGCTTTCCATGCATATGCAGGAACAAAACAAAAAGACAGGAGCGCACTTAAAGTCAGCGCCCCTGCCTGGGAACCTGCGCACACAAAGGGCTCAGGATTTCCGTTTCAAAAAGGTATTCATAAGCACATAGCCACCGACAAGGAGCAGCACCGTGCCACACAGAATGACATACATTGCCGACAGTTCGACCTTGTTTCCGAAAAAGTACAGATTGCAGTCCACGCTGTCGCGGATCCTTTCCACAACCTCCGCAGGAAAGCCCTGCTCTTCCATCTCCGCAAAGACACCGCGCAAGGCATGATTGCGCAAAAGTGAGGTACCGTACGTTCCGGGGAGGAAGGCGAGCACTTTTTGCAATCCCTCGGAAAAACCGGAAATCGGCATATAGGCACCGCAGATGAACCCGTAACCCGCGCTGACAATGGTCCCGATCGCGGACACCTGACCGCTCGTCGAAAGGAAGAAATTGATGCAGGAGGACAGCGCCGTGCCGAACAGAACCAATAAGATCACGTCCAAAATCAACGCCAGCACATCCCCTACAGACAGATACCATCCCACCATGCCGAGGTACCCCAGGCAAACGGCGGTTGCGGCAACGCAGATTATCAGCGTGGAAACAATGGTTGCGGCATAATACCCCAGTGCCAGGATACGCGGGCGAACGGGCGCAATGGTCAGATCCTTTCTTGCGCCGGAAACCTTGTCCTGCACCATCAGAAAATTGGAACAAAACGCAACCGTCACACAGCTGACGGCGAGAATCGAGGAAATCAACTGTCCGCCGACGCAGGCATTCAGGACGCTGTCGGACACGGTTGCTCCCGCCGTCTCCAGAGCGGAACGGAAAGAATCGTCATATACATTCTTCAGAAAAGTAGCATACAGAATCAACAGAATCAGCGGCGTAATCAGAGAGGAGAAAAACATTCCTTTGTCCCTGAAATACAGCTTGGTATTCCTTCGGATCAACGCAAACAGTCCGGTCATTTTTCCGCACCTCCCGTCAGTTTCTTTCCGGTGACCGCCAGGAAAACGTCATCCATTTTTCCCTTCGTAATTTCATAGTCACGGAATAGGGCAGGATTTTGCAGGATCATTTCCGTTGCCGCCGCAGTATTCGGCACCGAGACGCGGAAAGCGTCACGCAATGCCTCATAGGGCGCTCCCAATTGCCGGATCTGTGACTCCTGCGCCCCATATATCGTAATGAAATCCCCCGTATATGTATTTTTGAGCGTCAGCGGTGTTCCCTCCGCCACAATTTCGCCGTGATCCAGAATCACGACGTAATCCGCATCCGCCGCTTCTTCCATATAGTGCGTTGTCAGAAAGACAGTCATATTTTCCTGCTTACGGAGTCCCGCAACCACACTCCACAGGTTGCTTCTGGTCTGCGGATCCAACCCGGTTGTCGGCTCGTCAAGAATCAGGATATGCGGCCGGTGAAGCAGTGCTCTGGCAATATCAATTCTCCGCCGCTGACCGCCGGACAGGTTTCCAACCCGTCTGCCGAGCAGATCGGAGAAGCACAGCAATTCCGCCAATTCGGACAAACGATCCGCAAATGCCTTACCGTGAATCCCGTACAGTGCCGCACGGCTTTTCAGATTGTCACGTACGGTCAGCTCCTTATCCAGAACGGAATTCTGGAATACCACTCCAAGGCTCCGGCGCACCGCATCCGGTTCTTTCTCCGGGTCCGCATCACAGATCCGGACGCTACCGCTGTTTTTTGCAAGCTGTCCGCACAGAATATTGATGGTGGTGGATTTCCCCGCGCCGTTGATTCCCAAAAACGCAAACAATTCCCCCTCCTTTACCCGGAAGCTCAGATCGTTGACCGCATTGACATCGCCGAAGCGCTTTTTCAAATGGTCAATCTCAATGACATTTCGCATTCTGGCACCTCTTTTCCCTCTTTTTTTCTTTTCCGTCTTCGGAAAACGGATAGAAACCGAATGATGTTTACCGGGTGTTATTATACAACAAATGCCATTTTCTGTCAAGGGTATCCGTCGACTTTTGCGGTTATCAAAAGAAGCATAACCCGCCGTCCGAACAGCGGGTTATGCTTTTCTTTTCTTTTTGTCTGAATTTCGCCGGAAACCGTCAGATCGCGCGATCCAATTCGTTCAGCATTCTGCGGACGGTTTCATCAGGCAGCTTTTCGACATCGGCAGGCGTTATCAGCGCACGTCCGTACCGGTCGGAAAGAAACTGCATGCCGTTGTAATACGCCACAACATGCAACGGAATCCAAAGCTGACCGTTTTCGATATAGGGTGCGACCGGCACAATCACCGTGTCAATCCCCATGGCGACATGATCCGACCCACTTGTAAAAACCAGGGTGGTCTTCCCGCGGCTGACCGTAGCAGTGGTTCCATCCGCGGAAACGGAAACGCTGAAACCCTCTACATGTGCCAGTGCGCCGGCAGGAACAAAGAAACGGTTGCGTGTCAGCTGAGCCGCTACCCCCGTATCCGCCAGATCAATGGGGCTGACTGACTTGCCAGATACCATGTAGGATTTTCCGGCAACAAAACCTGCACCGCCCGCAAGACAGGTATTCAGGCTTTCGGAAAGCGTAGTGGTTCCCTTTTTTTGGCGATATGCATAGTTGAAACGCCCATTCGGCGCGGCATCTCCACGATCTAAAAACGACATAACCTGACCGTCGGAAACAGAGTTATCCGCCCATTTGAAATCAAAGTCCCCTTCCAGTCCGCAAAGCGATGCCGCAACCCTGACGATCAGAAAACGTCCTTCTACGGTCAATTCCGCTTCACCGATCTGCTGCATCTCCCAGGTATCCGAGCGGAACGCATGTACAGACACCCTGCCTTTTCCGTTTCTGACAGCACTAATGTCCCTGCCGATCACAAAATCGTAACCAGCCCACCCGGTTTTACTGTTGCAATCGCTGTCAAGGAACAGGTTCATCCATTCGCTTCCCTCCGGTGCAGTAATCTCCTCCCGGCACTCCACCATAAACCAAACGCTATCCCCGTTGCGCGATACCTTGGCACGCAAAATGTCATTGCGCCCCGTGCTGTTCCGGTAATAATTGAATCCGCCAAAACCGATTGAATCCCGGTGCATGGTATCTCCCGATGTATCGCGGTACTCGGGCCACACACCGCTCCACTGCTCCGCACCGCCGTCCTCGGAAATTGCAATCTGCCCGTCTGCTGCGGGAATCTCACGTGCTCCCTTGAATCTGCGCAAAAAGGCGGCAAGCTGATAATAATAGTTGTCTCCGAATCCGCCCTTCATCGGTTCAATGTCACGGCTGAATTCCGGATTAAAAGCATCCACATAGTAACTCTTTGTCCATGCCTCTTTTCCCCCGGTCAGATAGGTGTTGGCAATCAGCGCGCCGGAACCGGTCGTTTCCCATCGCCCGGCTGTCCATTCGTTCCACCCCGTCACCAGAACCACATACGGATCCACCTCTTCGGCACGTTTCATCTGCTCCGCAAACAGAAGTCCGAACGGTGTGGAGTCCAGATGAAACTGAAATTCGTCCCGCTTTCCGTTCGGCAGGATTCCCAATGCCGGTTGTTTATTCTTTACGGTATAGCTGCGCCCGATGGAAAGGTTGGCAAGAATTCCCGCGGAAACGGACATTTCTTCCACTTCGCCGGTCTGCGCGTTATAGGAAATCACCTGCGGAGTCTCGCACATCCAGCTCCAATAATCCTTTCCGTCACCGAGATTTTCCTGCAAAGCCCAGCAACGCCGCACGGTAAATTTCTCGCGGCGCTCCGCGTCGATTGCAGAGAGATTTCCGAAAATCAGGGGTTTTCCCCGGTAGATTACGTACAGGTCGCTGTACTCATTGTTGGCATAAATCTGATCCCAAAGATCGTCAAACACCTTAACATTCGGATCCGCGCTGTCACTGAGGAAAAAGCAAATATCCGGGGTATCCATCCCTTCTTCACGCATAGCCCTGTATTCCCGGAAAATTGTTTTATAAACATTGGTGAAAGGCTCTCCGTTTGTCACATCAAGGTAAATAAAATCCACACCGATGTCTGCGAGCATGGAAGCGTGTTTGCGAATGATCCAACGGTCTGTGGAAAGATAATAACCGAAATAGGGTTCTGCCCAATAATGTGCCCAACCCAACGGGCCGCTGGCAATCGCTTCCTTAAGTGCCTCCGCACCTCCCTGTGCATAAATAGCATTGTGATCATACAGGAGCTGGTCCGGATAGGTCGTGTGGGTAGACGTATGCCAGACCTCATAAAAAATACCGACCAATTTGTCTGTAACAGCGGATCCGTCACCGCTCACATTCCGCCATGCCCCGTCGGTTGCCGTCCATGTATCACTGTAAAGATCACGGATGCCAATGGGATCCGCTTCCGTGTACGGAACACGCACTTTCTCATCCCACTCCAAAGACAAATTGTCATAGACCACACCGCCGTTGTTCTGGTGTGCCCAAAATGCCACGTAACCAACGGTATCGATATCGTAACTGAAGGTCGTTTCCATACGTGTCTTTCCCGCCGCGTCCACAACAGTAACCTGACGGGCATCGGTAATAATTACGCGGAAAACCAGTACACGCTCGCCCTCTTCCGTATCGGTATACACGGCAATCTCGTTGGATTCCATGTCATCCTCAATGTACACACGCCTCGGAGCAGAAAAATCAAACTCCGTTTCAAACAGTGTGACATTGGGCCAGGTGTTGATCACACCAACCGAACGGTTCTGAAAAGCCAGCCAGATTCCTTTGGCACCGACCGCTGCAAATTGATCATCATACCCGGGCAGACGCAACCCGATATATCCGGAATCATGCGCCGGTGAACCGGGTCTTTTTGCCTGGAGATCCAAAGTGATCTTTGCGGAGTCCGCCTTGATTCTGTGCTTTCCCGCAACATAAAAATGTGTATTCCCCTTGCTGGTCAGAACACCATCCGAAACATCGGCAGCCTCATTGAAAAACCAATCTGAATTTCCATCCTTAACAGGTTCCGAAAAGTCATTTTCATACAGCTCATGCCGCGGCTTGACTACACCCCCGGCAGAAGTTGTTTCTTCCGTAATACCGTCTTCGAACACCAATGTCTTCGGTGCCTCAGTTGCCGATTCCTCCGTCTGTGCAGTATCCCGGTCAGATTCCGTATCTGTTGTGACTTCCGGGCGCGTTTCATCTGTTGCTGAAGTCTGTTGCGGATTGTTCGGCGTCCGGTTGCATGCGCTGCATACCAGCAGGCAGATCAACACAACGATCATACTCAATACACATACGGCATATCGCTTTTCTTTTTGCAATTTCCTCATGAAAAAGCCCTCCTCTGTATCCGATTTCAAACAGGGATTCCCCGCTATCGCTATTATAGACTGATTTTCATGTAAAAACAATGATAGAATCGCGGAATAAACATTGCAAAAACAAAACAAACGGTATATAATAAATTTGCAAATACTGAAAAAAAAGGAGGAATCCACATATGGAAGCATCCGGAATCTGCGCGCATACCCGAACTGACAATCATCCGTCATCAGCAAAATACCTGAATCACTCCCATGATTCATACGAAATATTCCTTTTGACGGATGGAAACTGCACCTTTCAGGTGACAGACAGCCGTTATCATCTACCACACGGCTCCCTGATGTTATTCCGAAGAGGGGAGCTGCACAGACTTCTGCCGGAGGGAAACGCACCTCTTGCGTATGGATATATCCAATTTACCAGAGAAGCGATACCACCGGAGCCGGCACTGCTTGAAGCAATCGACCGTTTATTTGAAAACCGACAGGATGGCTGCAACAATCTGCTGACGCCGACTGCTGCCTCTCTTTCTTTTCTGCAAATGTGCATACGCCGCATGAGTGTCGCGGCATCAGAAGACCCGCTTCCGCTCTTTTTATGCTACCTGCGCCCCTTGATACGGGAGCTGTTGTTATGCGGCACGCTGCTGTCTGGGGAAATACACCGCGTACAGCGGACGAACAGCCATGGAGATCTCCTGTTTGAGCAGATCTGCGCATACATTTCCGCACACTTTGATACAATCAAGGATCTCGGTTTTATTTCCGACCGCTTCCACTACAGCACCGTTTACGTCAACGGACTGTTCCGGCAACGTCTCGGTGTTTCCGTATGGCAATATGTTCTGCATAAACGTATTGACCGTGCCTGCGATTTGATACTGGACGGAATGCGCGTAGAAAAGGCAGCTCTCTGTTGCGGGTTTGAGGACTATTCGACCTTTTACCGGATATTCCGAAAAAATTACGGCATACCCCCTTCTGTGTGTCGTAAAAACGGATCAAAGCCAAGGCTGGTCAGGCACTGATCCATCCGGACATTCCCCTTTCCACTTACACAGTATTTCTCTTTTTTCTTATTGACAATATACGTGCGATATGCTACAATGAATCCGAATTCAGGCGCAAGCCGGGGAACAAAGGATCTATTATGACAAAACAAATCAGAACAGCCGTAATCGGGCTCGGGTCACGCGGATACTCCATGCTCGGACTTCTCTGCGGAATGGATGACTGTACGGTCTGTGCTGTCTGTGACAGTTATGCGGACCGCGTTGAAGCGGCACAGGCATTGATTGAAAAAACATGCGGTATCCGTCCTTTCGGATGCACGGACTACCGCGATATTCTGACACGCACCGATGTGGATGCGGTTCTGATTATGACCGCATGGGAGGCGCATGTGGAAATTGCATGTGCGGCGCTGCGCGCCAAAAAGCCGGTCGGACTGGAGGTCGGAGGGGCGTATACCTTGGAGGACTGCTACACGCTCATCCGCGAGCAGGAAGCAACGCAGACACCGTTTATGTTTCTCGAAAACTGTTGCTACGGCAGAATGGAAATGATGGTCATGCGGATGGCGGACGAAGGACTGTTCGGGCGCATCATGCACTGTGAGGGCGGGTATCGGCACGATCTGCGCACCGAGATTCTTTTCGGAGAGGAAAACCGGCACTACCGGCTCCGCAACTACCTTTCACGCAACTGCGAAAACTACCCGACGCACGAGCTGGGACCGATTGCGCAGATTCTCCGCATCAACCGCGGAAACCGGATGCTGCGCCTGACCTCCACCGCATCGGCATCGGCAGGACTGAATGATTACGCCTTCCTGCATCCGGAGGTAAATCCGGATTTCCGGACCCGCGCTTTCGCACAGGGGGATGTGGTTACGACCACAATTCTGTGCGCGGACGGCACCAGCATTGTGCTGACGCTGGATACAACGCTGTCCCGCCCCTACAGCCGCGGAT
>FR890450.1:15774-29987 GCA_000433415.1 Clostridium sp. CAG:448 | reverse complement strand
TCACGGTACCCGCGGCATGTACCAAGAGGACGGAAACTTCGTTTTCCTGGACCGCGATCACGGCGGGACGGATCATTGGGATTTCTCACCGGAATGGGGCAATGCAAAGCGGTATCTGGAACAATACGAACATCCGGTCTGGGAAAAATTCCTCAAGGATGGCGTCCGCGGCGGACACGGCGGCATGGATTATCTGGTTTATCACGATTTTTTCACCATGGTACGCGACGGCACGCCCTCGCCGATTGATGTCTACGACGCGGCGGCGCTCATGTGCATCACACCGCTGTCCGAACAATCCATCAAAAACGGAAGCGCCCCGGTCTCCATTCCCGATTTCACCCCACAGGAAAGGAAGTGAGCCATATGATCCACCATTCCTCCGACCGACAGTTTCCCCTGCCGGCAGGCAGTGTCCGCCTGCATGGCATCATAGATACCAAAATTCGCCTTGTCGCCGACGGCGTTCTGAAAACAATCGATATGCACGCGCTTGCCGATTACTTTCGCCTGACCAGGGACATGTTTGCCACCGGAGAATTCTGGGGAAAAATCATGCGCGCCTCCTGCCTGATTGCCTCTTATACCGGAGATGAACAGCTTTTACATATCATCGACACTGCAGTCGACGATATGCTCTCCATCGCCCGTCCGGACGGCTGCATCAGCACCTGCCCCGATGCGCTTCAGCCACAGGGAACGCACGGGTCCGATCTGTGGGAACGGAAGTATGTACTGATGGGCTTGTTGGAATACTACGACCTGCGCGGCAGGCAGGAGGTATTGGATACCTGTCTGCGGCTGGTGCATTACACCGCCGGGCAGGTCGGCAATCCGCCCAAGCGACCGATTACGGAGACCGGATGGGCATTCGGCGGAATCGAATCCGCCTCCATTCTGGAACCGGTCATGCGTGTCGCACAACTGACGGGAGACGACGAAGCACTTGCGTTTGCCCGTTACATTGTTTCTTCCGGTTGCTGCAAGCGGGAAAATATTTTTGCCGCCATCCGCTCCGGAAAATCCCCGTATCGCATCGGAGATAACGGCAACCCGAAGGAATCCATCGCAAAAGCATACGAAATGATGTCCTGCTTTGAGGGACTGATGGAATACGCCCGTGTAACCGGTGACGAAGAAGCCCAAAAGACCGCCCTGCTCTTCTGGGACAAGGTGAGGGAGGAAGAAATCACCCTGCTCGGAAGCGGCGGTGGAGATACGCCCTTCAACCTCGGTCCCGGCACCGGCGAACAGTGGAACCGGACGGCATTTGAACAAACCAATCCAAACATGAATCTGATGATGGAAACCTGTGTGACTGTCTACTGGATGCGGCTTTGTTGGCAAATGCTCCGCCTGACCGGAGAAGTCCGCTATGCCGACGCGCTGGAAGTCAGCCTGTACAACGCAATCTGCGGAGCTCTGCGCCCTGACGGCAATTTCTTTGAATACTTCCCCCGATTCAACGGCGAACGCAACGCCAAGGTCAACTACTCTTTCAACATCAACGGGTTTGACCTTTCCTGCTGTACGGCAAACGGTCCGACCGCTTTGGGAATGGCACCGTATCTCGCGTTTACGCAAACGCCGGACGGTTGCGCGGTCAATTTCTTTGAATCGGGAACCTTCACCTGCCCGCATCAGGGCGGAACCATCACATTTATGTCGGATTCCGCCTACCCCAAGCTCGGATACATAAAACTGTCGGTTTCCGCGGTGTCGGGAAACGGCGGAAACGATTTTGCGCTTTCTTTGCGGGTCCCCACATGGGCGGAGGGCTATTTTGCACGCGTGAACGGCGTGATGCAGGAGGGGCATGCCGGGCAGTATCTGCCCATCAGACGGGACTGGAAGCCCGGAGATGAGGTCGTGATCTGCTTTGATATCCCGATTGTCCGCCACGATGCCCCGCACGGTTCCGACCGCCGCGGAGACCGTTTTACCGCATTCACCTACGGTTCTATTCTGCTCGCACGTGACAGCCGGTTCTGTTCCGACCCGCTTTCTCCGATTCCTGCGGGTGAGGTCACATTCTGCCGTATCGGCGATTCTCCGTGCGGCGGCTATCTGCGTGCCGAACTATGCATCAACGATGAACTTTACACATTGATTGACTACCAATCCGCGGGAAACGCCTGGACAGACGGGAACGTCTTTGCCTCGTGGATTCCGCTCTGAACACAAATCTGAACACAAAGGAGATACCATGAATCGCATTCTTGCTGTCAATTTACGCGACCAACGCCTGCGTGCGGAAATGTCACAGGAAACCCTGGCACGGATTCTCCGCGTTTCCCCCTCCGTGATTGCGGCATGGGAAGACGGAACCGCGGAACCCGACCGGGAGCAATTGGTACGGATTTCACAGGCACTGGGTATCCGCATTGAAGATCTGACGGGGGAAGGAACCGACAACGGGTCTGCCGACACCATGCCTCCGCCTCCGCACTGCACAACCGCAGACCCCGGATATGTGCCCCGTGCCGCCTCTTCGGAAGGGGCATCCCCCTTAAACGGTATGCTGGAGCCGGGAGAAACGGTACTATGGGAGGGCAAGCCTGTTTACAGGCGCCCCCGCAGCTCCGGATATGTCATCTTTTTCGGCATTTTCTGGCTTTCTTTCGCCATTGTCTGGACTGTAGTCGTCGGATCCATGGCAGGTGCATTCGCCCTGCTCGGTTTCCCGTTCATAGCAGTCGGCATCTGGATTCTTTTCGGCACAGGATACAGCGCGCGCCATGCCTTTGCGGGCACTTACTATATGATCACCGAACGGCGTATCCTTCTTTACGGCGGGTTCGGACGCCCGGTCATCGCCCAGATCATGCTTGCGGATGTCCGCTCGGTGGACACCGTCATTGTAGACAATGAAGTCGCAACGCTCGTCCCGATCACCGCTTATACCTCGGCTTCTGCCGGCGCCTCTCCCTACATGGGGAACCCCTACCGCATAAGTCGTCGCCCCTACGTTCCGGGACGCCTCTCCCCTGCCTATCTGACCAGCGCACTGGTCAACATCCGGGACTACACACAGGTCAGAAACCTGATCATGTCCCATATGGGAGACGGAAAGACAACCTGATAAAGAAAAACGACCGGCTTTGAACGGTCGTTTTTCTATATCAATCATATTCCCAATCATATTCCCAGTGTGCACGGGGACGGGGGTGCACGGGGACGGGGCTGGCATCCCTTAAAAACACTTTTCCTGCCGCAGTTTTCTGCACTCACCGATCTTGCCGCAATGGTAACAGATCTCATTTTCCGGCTCTTCTCCGGCAAAGAAAGAGCGGATATTGGCAAGCGTGGTCTGTGCGATATTGCCCAATGCCTCTTCAGTCAGGAACGCCTGGTGGGCGGTCAGAATCACGTTCGGCATGGAAAGCAGACGTGCAAGCACATCATCGCCCAGAATGTGTCCGGAGCGGTCTTCAAAAAACAAATCCGACTCCTCCTCGTAAACATCCAGGCAGACCGCGCCGATCTTGCGCATTTTAATCCCCTCCAGCAGTGCTTCTGCGTCAATCAACCCGCCGCGGGAGGTATTCACCAAAACAACTCCCTTTTTCATCAGCGAAATTGCCCTGGCATCAATCATATGGTAATTCTCTTCTGTGAGCGGACAATGCAGCGAAATAATATCGCTTTCACGGAACAGTTCGTCCGGCTCGACAAACTCCGCCTGCACTGTATGATCCGGGTACTTATCATACGCCAGAACGCGCATGCCGAAACCGTTGCAGATATTGATAAACGCACGACCGATTTTACCGGCACCGACAACGCCAACCGTCTTGCCGTGCAGATCAAACCCGCACAGCCCGGTAATGCTGAAATTGTATTCCCTTGTCCGGTTGTATGCCTTATGAATCCGCCGTACCGAGGTCAGAAGCATTGCCATGGCATGCTCCGCAATCGCGTAAGGCGAATATGCCGGGACGCGCACCACATGGATTTTTTCAAACGCCGCCTTGACGTCAACCTGATTGAACCCGGCACAGCGCAGAGCAATCAGACGCACACCGTGTGCATACAGATGATCAATCACTGCCTTGTCTGCGGTGTCATTTACAAAAATAACCACACAGTCGAATCCGTCCGCCAATCCGACGGTATCCGCATCCAATTTGGTCTCAAAAAAGGTCATATGCAGGTCATCCTGCCCCTCTGCGGCGGCAAGAAAAGAGGCTTTGTCATATGGCTTTGTGTCAAACACAGCAACTTTTATCATTTTCCGCTCCTCACATTTTTCATTCTTTTGCTTCCGGTTTACAGTGTTCCCTGCTTTGAAACATTTTACTCCAAATATAAAGCATCCGCATTCAGAAACGCATGCGCCGACAGCATGGAATCCGCGGGAATCAACCGGGAAGCACCGCAAACGGTACACCGCACCAGAATCCCGTCCGGCGTTACCTCCGCCTCAATGCGACTCTCATCCGGATCGGTTTCTCCGTTTTCGTTTTTCTGACGCGGAGGGCAGTGACAGTAAATCTTTCCCTCCGCATCCATATCGCGCACCACAAACAGGACAATGTCACGCACCTGCGGATCCGGCAGCGTCTGTTCGTCGCCGTGGAGTGCCGAAAAATCGTCAATTCCGCTTTCTTCCAACATGTCCAGAAGCTCCAGCTCCGTGCGGGCAAGCTCTGCTTTTACATGGTTTTCTTCCCCCATAAAGCAGATATTGATATCCGTATACGGGCACGGAAGCACAAAAAGTTCTTTTCCGAAGAACAGACTCTTATTGACCAGAAAATGATGCGGTTCAGGGCATACAATACACGGAACCGTCAGCCGTACCTTTCCGTCCCCGGTCTGCACGGCAGTCATTTCACTATGCTTACAGGTACATTTCAACTTTACCATATCTGCCGACAAACGGAAGATATCCACCGCGCTCATCACCCCGCTGCCGCATGCCGGACAACGGTAGGCAATCGTGGTTTTCTTATTCTCAAGTATCATCAGTCTTCCTCTTTTCCTTGTCTATCTATGTGCCCGCCTCGGTCATTCCCTTTCAGTCTATGCGGCACTTTTCTGTTCTGTCAAGGGTATTTTCTGTCAGAAATGCCCTGTTATTCTCCGTACAAGAACGCAAAAGCACCGACACGGAACATGCGGGCAATCGATGTTTCCCAAATCCAAATCAAAAGCAAAAAATACAAAGGGGGCTGTGCTTTGCAGTACAGTCCCCTCGTTTTACGCACAGATCAATCTGCGACGGTTGTCTCCTCCGCCACGGTCGTCTGCTCTGCGGTTTCATCTTCCTTTGTGGTTTCTTCCGCTTTGGTAGTTTCCGCAGCCTTTGTGGTTTCCGCAGCCTTCGTGGTTTCCTCTGCCTTGGTTGTACCCGATGCCGTTGTCTCGGTTACCTTGTTGTACTTGTCAACCTTCTTCTGGTAAGCGTCCGTCAGCTTGACACCGAGGTCGGTACAGGACTTATCCGCTTTCTCCCAGGCGGTCAGATCATCCGAAATACCGTTGATAATATAGTTTGCAGCCCAGTTCGGAATATCATACACTTTGCTGACCAAAACCACATAGTAAACACCGGAACCCTCGCTTGATGTGCTGGGAGCTTCAACCACCTGGACATCGCCGACTTTGATTTCCTCACCAAAGACAAACTTGGTGACCTCTTTGCCAAGGCTCTCGGTCTTTTTCTTTTCTCTGTAAATTCTGCTGAAGCTGTAGGCACTGTACTTATCGTCCTTCGCAAGTTTTTCAAAAGCAGTACCGTCCGTACCGTTCTGCTTGAACGCTGCGAGGAATTCCTCTGCCGCCTTCTTTGCATCTTCTTTGGAAACAGAATCGCTGCCGCTTGCATACGGGAATGCGATATAGTAAAGATCCTTCATTTCCACATCCGCATCCAGGTAGCAGGTCTTTTTCAGAACATAAAGCGTATAAGTGGTGGTACCGCTGGAAGTAGAAACCGAAAGATACGTGTCGTCTGCTTTTCTGTCGGATTCAAACATCCACTTCTGGTATCCGCTGGTAGAATCACTGTAGGCAGCGGTCAGATCCTTTTTCTCTGTGATCGCCTTCAAAGCGGCTTCCTGGTCGGTTTCCTTCTCAAAGCCTGCCTTGATCGCTTCCTTCAGGTCGTCCAGAGTCAACTCCTTATTGCCGTCCTTCAGCTTTTCATTCTTGGTGATCTTCTCTTCACTGGTCTTGTAAACATAGGTTTCGTAATCTGCGAAGTAGTACTTACTCTTATTGTCCTTGTCTGCCTCTACCTTTTCCAAGTAGCCTGCCATATCATTCTTATAGTCCTTCTCACCTGCCGCGAAACGGACATCGGACAGATATTCCTGATAATCATTGCATATCAGGGAAAGCTTCTGCATTGCGCTGATATCCTTCTTGGAAACGCCTTTATCAAGCCCCCAAGAGTAGAAGTAATCGGAAATGGAATAGCCATTTTTCTTCAGGTTCTTCTCCAGTGTGTCCGCAGCAGCCTCTGCCTGACGGTCAAAATCGGCAAGATCCACGGTTTTCAGATAATCTGCATCCGCCATTGCTGCTTCATAATACAGGAGTGTGGTTTTGATGCTGTTCAGAACCTGCACGTCAAATGTACTGATGGACGCACCGTCCGGAATCTTATTCAGTTGCTGCAGGTAATTGGAAGTATAACTGCCAAAGTACTGTGAAAGCGCATTGATCTGCTGAAACTTCACATATTCCATCATATTCTCGGTCACTTTGGTGTTTTTGCTCTCCGCAACGTAGTTCATACGTCCGAATACACCGAAAGAATTGACAATGGTATAAGCAAGAATCAACACAATCAGGACACCTATCACAATCAGTGACGTAGTCAGCGCAACCAACGAGCGGTCTTTCTTTTTCTGTGTCTTAACATTTCCCATTTTTCAGGTCCACCTTTTCTTGTTTTCTTTTTTCAGTGAAGAGTGCGACAAGACTGTCTGCACAACAAGCCATAAACACGGCTATTATAATCGCTATTTATGGGTGTTTTTTGAACAACATATGAATATTCAAAAAACTTTTTTCATTTTTTCATTTTTTCGTCACCCGGATCCTCAGACATTCATGATCACCGGCAAAATCATCGGTTTGCGCTTCGTTTTGGCATACAGGAACCGTGTCAGCACTTCCCTGACGCTGTTCTTCATTTCCATCCAGTCTCCTGCTTCACCGCTTTCCAGACTGTCGGTAATTGCCTTGAGTGCCAGCCGCTTTGCCTCTTCCATCAACACCTCGGACTCCTTGACGTATACAAAACCGCGCGAGATAATGTCGGGTCCTGACACAAGGTCGCAATAGGAGGTATCCACCGTCGCAACCACAACAATCAGTCCGTCCTGAGCAAGATGTCTGCGGTCACGCAAAACAACGCTGCCGACATCCCCCACGCCGTAACCGTCGACAAGAACCTTCCCGGCGGGAACCGTACCGTTCAGCCGTGCGCCCTTCTGGTCAATCTCCAGGACCTGACCGATGTCCGCAATAAAGATGTTACGCGGGTCAACACCCATGGAAACGGCAAGGGAACGGTTTGCGGCAAGGTGTTTGTACTCACCGTGCACCGGCATAAAATACTTTGGTTTTGTCAGTGCCTGCATCAGCTTCAGCTCTTCCTGGCAGGCATGTCCCGAAACATGCACCTCCACGGAAGAATCATGCAACACACTCACATCTCTGCGCACCAGTTCGTTGACAATCCGCCCGATCAGCTTCTCGTTGCCCGGGATCGCACTGGCTGACAGCACAACCAGGTCGTTAGCACCGAGCGTCACCTGACTGTGATCGCCAAATGCCATCCGGTAGAGTGCGGACATGGGTTCTCCCTGACTTCCCGTCGAAATGACCGTCAGCTCCCGCGGCGTATATTTACGGATCTCGCTGATGTCCACCAAAACGCCGGCAGGAACGGTCATATAGCCGAGTTCCACTGCGGCATTGACGATATTGACCATACTGCGCCCGGTAATGGCAACTTTTCTGCCATACTGTGCGCTCGTATCGATAATCTGCTGAACTCTGTGCACATTGGAGGAAAAAGTCGCGATGACGATCCGCTTCTCCCTGTTGACGGAAAAGATATAATCCAGCGATTTCCCGACCTTCTTTTCGGAAGGGGTATATCCGGGGCGCTCCGCGTTGGTGGATTCGCACATCAGCAAAAGAACGCCTTCCTTCCCGAGCTCGCTCAGGCGCGCAATATCCATGACCTCACCGTCAATCGGCGTCAGATCCAACTTGAAATCTCCTGTGTGAACAAGAACCCCCAGCGGTGTGTGAATCGCCAGCGCACAGGCGTCCGCAATGGAGTGGTTCACATGGATAAATTCGACCGCCAGTTCTCCCAGCCTGACCGTATCTCCCGCATTCACACAGCGCAGATCCGGCTTGTGCGGCAGACGGAATTCTTCCAATTTATTACGCACGATTCCGAGCGTCAGGCGCGTACCGTACACCGGCGGGTGGATGGAGCGCAATACATACGGAACCGCTCCGACGTGATCTTCATGTCCGTGCGTCAGAACAATTCCCCGTATTTTAGCAGCATTTGCTTCCAGATAGGTAATGTCCGGAATCACCAGATCGATTCCCAACATATCTTCATCCGGGAATCCAAGACCGCAGTCCACAATGACAATATCATCACCGTATTCAATCGCGGTCATGTTCTTTCCGATTTCACTGATTCCCCCCAAGGGGATGATCCGCAGCTTTGCCCCTTCCGGCAGCGCCTTCTTTCCTTTGGCGCCTCCGCGTTGCCCTTTTCGTTCTTTTGCAACGGGTGCAGGGGTTGCTATCGTCTGTGCCATCGGGAACGGCGTGCCCGTCGCCGGGACAGCCTCCCGCGTATTTTTCTTTTTCTGTCTTCTGACCGGTTTTCGTGCAGGCTGAACAGCGGATCCTTTGACCTCCGCGGTCGTCGCGGCTTCGGCTGTTACAGAGCCGCCCTCCGGCACCGTTTTCTTTCTGCCGGCGGATGCATTTCTGCGCCTGTTGCCGCTATTGCCTCCTTTGCGTTGCGCACCGTGGGACTGCCGTTGCTTTTTTTCCGCATTTTCCCCCTGGGCAACCGCAGCCTGTCCGGATGCAGTCAGCACTTCGTTCTGTTCTGTATTCTTTTTGGTTTTTGCCATATAAATCCGATTTATCCCGTGTTTCGCGCCCATATCCGCGCGTGACGGGAATCATTGTCTCCTTTCTCTTCTCTTCTCTGATTTTCGATCCGACACGCCGTGTTTTTTCGGGCAAACAAGGTCACGCCGGGAGCTTTTACATGCGCTTTGAGCCCCCGGCGGGCATGTATCGGATATATGTATATCACAAATACAGTGTCGCCGCGCGGCAACACTGTGATGTTCATCCTACCTATTATACACCATATTACCATATTTGTCAATCACTTTCACGGATTTCTTTGCGGTCTCCGTCAAAGTGAGGTAATCAGCCATACAAGACCGACCAGAACGCCGCCGATCAACATACCGAAAAAAGCAGGAAGAAAACCGCGCAGGCGCCCCGCGAACGAACGGCGCTCGCGTTGACAATCGGTTGAATGCGCAATAATACGGTCTGCCTCCGCGATCATGTCGTGCGCATCCGCCTCCGGCATTGGCTGCGGACGCAACAGAAAATATGCCGTTTCAAACAGCTTGCTGTCCGGTGTCCGGATCTCCACCATTCTTCTTTGTGCACCTTTGATCATCACCAAACATCCTCCGTTTTCCATGATTCTGTGCTTCAAATGGTAGGATTCCCCATTCAGGCGGCATTAAACCAGATTCTGCAAAGAAAGCAGGAAAAAAAGATGCAAAAAAACATAACGGCAAATGCACAGGGAAAGGCATGGCGTGTTTTCCGGATGCCGGCGGCGGAGAAATAGACGGTCAGAACATACACCACCGTATCCGAGCTTCCCATAATCACCGAGGCACACAGCGCGCAGAAGGAATTCGGGCCGCTCTCCTGCAACAGCCGGTCATAAACCGCCATGGACGCACTGCCGGAAAACGGACGGGTCAGAAGCAGGGGCAAAAGATCCGCTGGAATTCCCAGTGCGCCTGCCACAGGAGAAAGCCATCCTGAGAGAAGCTCCGATGCCCCGGACGCGTTCAGAATACAGACCGCCACAACCAACGCGCAAAGCGTCGGCAACAATCCCACCGCCGTCTGCAGTCCCTGACGTGCGCCGCGCAAAAAGGCATCAAAGTAATTTTTTCTGCCAAACAGCATTACCAGTCCTGCCAGCACCACCGCAATGGGAATACCCATCCGCCCGATCGTACCGGCAAATTCAATCATGGCGCCTCCGTCCGTGCATAGGCGTCAGACAAACCCGGTGCCGCTTTCCCCATCTGCCCCAAAGCATCGTCAGAAGCAACGAAAAAAGCGCAGATACCGCAGAACAGATCCATATGGGCAGCACCGGCAAAAAGGGATCCGTTGCACCCGCTTTTTGCCGCAATGCAATGACTGTGGTCGGAAGAAGTGAAAGTGACGCGGTATTGAGCACCGCAAGCGTCACCATATCGTTGGTGGCAACTCCGGGTTCCGGATTGTTTTGCGCAAGCTTTTCCATTGCCCGGAGCGCAAGCGGCGTTGCGGCATTTCCCGCGCCCAACAGATTCGCCGCCAGATTCCCGCAAATTTCCTCGGCACCTTCCCCGCTTTTGTATACGCCGGGAAAGAACAGCGCAAGAAACGGGCGAAGCAGACGTGCGAACAACCGCATCACCCCGGCTTCACGCAGCACCTCGATCAATCCGCAAAAGAAACACATACTCCCGCCAAGCGTCAGCGTTAGCTCTACCGCGGAAGACGCCCCTTCAAGAACCGCACCGCCCAACGCCCCTACCTGACCGCAAAATACGGCAAACAGAAACCCGACAACGACCAGAATGCCGAATACACGTCCTAACATGATTGATTCCTCCTCATGTTCCCCGACTCATTCGACAAATGTCGTAGTGGGAAACAAAAATGTTCCATTTTTTAATAAAAAATTCCACGATTTTCCAAATTCAGGGATTGACAAACATTCGACACCGTATTATAATAAAGACATCCGGTATCGGTACGAAATCTGTGTCCTATTCGTAATAAACGTCCGGTACACGCGGATAATGTCACAGTTCGCCGTCTGTCTTTGACGGATGGCACAAGGAGGAAATAAATGAAATCTACGGGAGTCGTCCGCAAAGTTGATGAATTGGGCAGAGTTGTTCTCCCTATCAGCATTCGGCAAAACTTGGACATCAAGAAAAGGGATCCGTTGGAAATTTTCATTGACGGTGACCGCATTGTGCTTACAAAATACGCTCCGGCATGCATCTTTTGCGGAAATGCCGACGAGGTTGTTTATTTTGCCGGAAAACGGATTTGTAAGGAGTGCCTGCATAAGCTCAAGACAGAGTTCTGACCGACGCAGCGCCCCATCACAATACATTTTATGAGAGGAAATATAAAATATGAATCCTAACACTCTCTCCGCACTTCTTGATCGGAACGGAACGAATGCCGTGCTTGCCCACGTGTATGGGGAAGCATCCGACCGTGCGGCAGACCGTCTTCGTCATGCGGTCTGCCGTTTTTCAGATTTATACGGAAACAACAGGGATCTGTCCGTCTTTTCCGTCCCCGGTCGCTCCGAACTTTCCGGTAATCATACCGACCATAACCATGGACGTGTCATTGCCGCCTCGGTGGATTTGGACATGATTGCGGTGGTTTCTCCCCGCGACGACGCATGCATCAGAATCACAAGTGAAGGATTTGAAGAGATCGTCGTAAACATCGACTCCTATGTCACCCCCGACCCCGTGCGGTACGGTACATCCGCGTCTCTTGTTGCGGGCATGTGTGCTCTGTTCGGAGAGAACGGACTGCGGATCGGTGGCTTTGACGCATACATGACCTCCGATGTTCTGAAGGGTTCCGGACTTTCTTCCTCCGCCGCATTTGAAGACATGATCGGAAATATTCTGAATCACCTTTATAACGGCGGCAAGGTAGACAACATTGAAATTGCAAAATTCTCGCAAAAAGCCGAAAATCTGTTTTTCGGAAAGCCCTGCGGTCTGATGGATCAGGTTGCCTGTGCGCACGGCGGCATTGTTGCGATTGACTTTGAAACACCTGCCTCCCCGGTCATCACACCGCTTTCCTTTGATCTGACCGCGGCGGGGTATTTCCTTTGCATTGTCAATACGGGCGGCAATCATGCCGATCTGACCGAGGACTACGCATCCATTCCGGCAGAAATGAAAGCTGTCGCAAAGGAAATGGGGGTTTCCGTTCTGCGCCAGACAAATGAAGCAACTGTCATAGAGGCAATTCCGGCACTGCGGGAAAAGGTGGGGGATCGTGCCATTCTGCGCGCGTTGCATTTCTTTGCGGAAAACCGCCGCGTCGCACTGCAAACGTCCGCACTGCAAAACGGGGATGTCCCCGCATTTCTCGCAGGTGTCCGCGCCTCCGGACATTCTTCCTTTGAATATCTGCAGAATCTGTACACAATCAAAGATCCCTCCTGCCAGGGGCTTCCCTTGGCGCTTTGTTTGGCAGAACGCGTGTTGGACGGAAAAGTCGCCGCATGCCGGGTACATGGCGGCGGATTTGCCGGCACCATTCAGGCATTTGTTCCCGCCGATACGGTCGAGCCCTTCCGGCAAACCATGGATAAGGCATTCGGAAAGGGCGCCTGCCTGGCACTGCACGTCCGCATGAGCGGCGCGGTGCGTCTGTTCTGAGGCGTTCCTATGGGCTTGTTTCATAAAAAATCCGGGTTGCTTCCCGGCACGGAATCTACCAAACCCCAACGACAGAAAAAACCGATGTCCCCTGCCGCGAAAAAGCGCCTTCTGCTTACGCTGGTCAATACAATCGTTGTTTTTGTCCTCTACTACACACTGGTTGCGTTGATTCACTCGTCAACGGGGATCAAAATTCTGATGACGGTTTACGCCACCTGCCTGGCAGGACTTCTGATTGCCTATGTTGTATACAACAAAGGGTTTGTTTACCGGAATGTCACACCGGAAATGCTGCCGGATACGTTAAGCGATGCACAAAAGACTGCCATTCTGGAAGAGGCGGAAAAGCGCCGGACACGTTCCGGTTGGATCTTGACCTTCCTGATTCCCTTTCTTGTGACCTTTATCGCGGAATCCTGTGTGCTCTTTATCTGGGAACCGTTTCTCAAGGACGCCTTTTCCAAGCTGTTCGGCGCCGTCATCCTGTTCGGAAAGTGAGGTCGCCCCTTTGATCGACTATGAAATATGCACCCTTTATTCCGGCTCTTCGGGGAATGCAACATTGGTTCGTTCCCCGAAGGCAACCATCCTGATCGACGCGGGCAAAAGCGCCCGCGCCCTTTGTCGTGCGCTTGCATCGGTAGGGGCTTCCCCGGCGGATCTTGACGCTGTTTTTATTACGCACGAACACAGCGATCACATCTCCGCACTGCCTGTACTGACCCACAAGTATCCGGTTCCGATCCATATTCTCTATAAATCCGCCCTGATCTTTCGCGGATCCAATGACCGGGCATTGTGCGAATGCCTGCAAATCGAGTTGCCCGGCTATACGGCCCATGTCGGCGATATGACCGTTACCTCCTTTCCCACCCCGCACGACAGCGCGGACGCCTGCGGTTATCGCATTGACATCCGCGACGAAAACGAAGAATACGTTTCCGTGGGAATTGCAACCGACATCGGGCATGTCACCGATGCGTTGCGAGGCGGGCTGTGCGGGTGCCGATCGGTTGTCCTGGAATCCAACCATGATCCGGACATGCTGCAAAACGGTCCTTACCCCGCGGATCTGAAGCGCCGCATCCGCTCTCCGCGCGGACACCTGTCCAATCCGGACGCTGCCCTGTTCGCAACGGAGCTGTATGAGAACGGAACCCGCGATTTTCTTCTGGCACATCTGAGCGAACAAAACAACCACCCCGATCTGGTGATGGACGCCTTTGTTTCTGCATTGGGAACCAATGATGTCAACATCCGGGTTGCGTCTCCGGACAGCGTCACATGGTTGGTGCGAGGAAAGGCAGGTGCCGTATGCTGACCGTCCGCTTTCTGAGTGTAGGCTCCCTGAAGGAGGCATACCTGAAGCGCGCCTGTGAGGAATATGCAAAACGGCTCTCCGGTTTTTGCAGGGTCGAGCAGGTGGAAATCAAAGAGACAAGACTGCCGGATCATCCTACGTCCGGAGAA
>FR890450.1:0-15732 GCA_000433415.1 Clostridium sp. CAG:448 | reverse complement strand
AGAGGGAAAGGCGCTGCTTACCGCCGCGGGAGAACGCTCCTATAAGATCGCGCTGTGTGTGGAGGGCACCCAATTTTCCTCGGAGGAGCTGTCACGCAAGCTGGAAACCGTTGTAGCCGGCGGCGCGTCCGTCATCAGCTTTTTTATCGGCAGTTCCTATGGATTATCCCCCGAGGTCAAATCCAACGCCGATCTGTGCCTTTCCTTTTCCAAACTGACCTTTCCGCATCAACTCATGCGGGTTCTGCTATATGAAACGGTTTATCGCTGCATGAACATTCAAAAAGGAACCTCCTATCACAAATAAGCATTTTTGCATCAAACGCCGGTGTCACATGCGGACACCGGCGTTCTCTTTTCGGGACACTTACAAAAAATAAAGCAGGACTGTCAGGGACAATAGCGCGCCGAAATAAGCGGCGGAAAACTGGAACAGCGGCGGATCCGCACATTTCTGTAAAAGCGTTCCGAGCGCGGGACTGCTGGTCATTCCGCCGGCGATCACACAGCCGCGGTGCAGGTGAAACCGTCCGAAAAAACGTCCCGTACAGAAAAATCCGACCGCAAGAGCCGTCCACGTCACCAAAAGTCCGTATAAAACCGTTATGGGTTGCAATGCGTGTATCTGTAATCCCGCACTGACTCCTGTTCCTGTAAAAAACAGCGCAAGTCCCAGATTCTTCCCTATACGCAAAACCGACGGTTCCGGCACATATTTCCCCTTTGATAGCCCACATCCGAGCAGCATAGCAGTGCCGAGAATTCCTCCGGTAGCACCGAGCATCACTCCGGTTCCGGGCAGAATCAGACTGCCGAGCAGGTTCCCGAACAGTGCGCACACGCCGATGACAGTCACACACGGCGCAGCCCGCAGTCTTTTGCCGTCCGCACATTCCGCCTGTGCCGCTTCCCGAACCTCCGTTTTTTGTGTGCGACAGAGCCGCACTGCAAAAACCGCTGACAGGACGCCGCCAAGATAAGTGCATCCGTACCCCCGGACGGCTTGCGAGGCAACCATGCCTGGTCTTTCACAGATCGAAGACAATCCGGGGGTACTGGTCAGTGCACCGCAAAGAATACCGCCCTGCACCGAGCATGATATGCTCGGATCCAGGATATCGATGATGCGGATGACTGTGTATCCCGCACAGCTCATCAAACATCCCACTAAGAAAGCAATTCCTCCGCCGCGACTGCCATGTGCAAAGGACAACCCGGCGCAAAGCCCAGTCACCGCCACAAATACAGAGGTTCCCAGTGCGGAAAACGTCTGCATTGCCGCGATAAGCTGCTCTCCGTAAACCTCGTTTGAAACGGTTAGCGGACGCAATAACACCCCCGCCCCGATCGCAACAAACAACACGCAGACAATCCCCAGGGAGAATCCTTTGCAGCGGATTCCCCCAAAAAGGCAACCGACCGCTACCAACAGCAGCGTCAGATTCACCGGCGTCAAAACAGCCGTCATCATTTCTTTTTTCCTTTTTTGGACTGAATCCGAAGCTGACTGATGTAAACATCCGCCCCGGCAATCAGGACTCCCTGCGTCACGGCGGTAAACAGTGCAAGCGCCGCATCCCGCAGGCATCGAATCTCGCTGGTTGCAAAAGTCCACACCAGCGCAAGCAACACCGATACGGTACCAAGCGTTGCCGGGATCAGATGATCGGCAACACGGCTTTTTTTCAACACAACCCCGATCAGATACAGAACCGGAATCAGAACGGTCAGCTCCGGTTTGATCAATTCTTCAATATTCATTTCTCCACCTCACGACAGAATCATGCCAATGATGGCAGAGAGAAATCCGCCCGCCAGGGCGGCAATGATCGCAGTCACGATCTGCTGCAACCGTACACGCGGCTGATTTTCAATCCGGTCAATTTTCTGCTCGTGCCGCGCAAGATGCTCATTGGTATGCTTCAGTTCCGTTGCAAGTGTCACAAGGGTTTCATTCATACTTCTGATCTCACTCTGCACCGCTTTCAGATCGGTAATATCCCGTTCCAGCGTATTCAGCCGTTGTTCATGCCTTTCCAAGGTTATTTTGATCTCTTCCATTTTCTATTCTCCTTTCTTTCATTGACGGGCAAAGTCCTCTCCGAGCTATGCCCGATAGTATGCAGAGGATGTCTGCACAACTTCCTCTCTGTTGCCGCTTTCCGCATCCGCAAATACATATCGGTATTTCCCCTCCCGGTCGCAGTCCTGTGACACAAAACGCATCGGTTTGTTATGAATTCCTAACGGCCATGCGGATTCATACCGCCAACAGGGATAGTGACTTCCCTCAATCCCGAATTGTTTTTTCATTTCTTCACGCACCCATGCAACCCGTTTTTCCCGTTCCGGGAAAGCGGGCATTCCCGCCATCACCCGGGCGAATATCCCTGATTTTTCCGCGACCGCTTCACCGATACAGTGCGGGATCGCATCAAGTCCGAAGAAAAAACGTTCCGCAATTGCCGTTCCCATCCGAAGATCCGGATTCGGATAAACCTCACAGAGCAATGTATACAGCTCTCTTTGGGTATAGTAATAGGCATACCACCTGTTTCCGTGCCCCTCTTGCACATACTGCCGGATCACAGCCCCGATGTCGTAGGGAAGCATTTCCAAAGCGTGCGCATTCTGCCCGAATGCATTTTTTACGACATTGCATCGATACATCACCTTCCCCTTGGGCACGATGGATTGCAGCCAGTTTGTAATCTCCGGCTTTTCCTCCAACAGGCGGAAAAAATCGGCGGCATCGGTATCTTCGCGGATAAAACTGCGGACAAGATCCAGTACGCTGACCATTTTACGCTCCTTTCCGAATCATCTTTCCGGACGGTGTCCGGGAAACATGTGTGACAAGGCGAATCTGAGACGGAATCTGAAAATCAGGCAAAAGTGCCCGGCACAGCGCTCTGACCTCTTCCTCCGCGGCAAAATCGCCGGCAATCTCCATTGCAATCTGGGTGCCTCCCTGCTCATTACCAAAGCCCCGGACGCAAACCTCTCTGACACGCTCGTCCGTCCGCAGGGTATTCTCGATTTCCTGCGGGTAAATATTCATCCCTGCACGGATGATCATATCATCGGCTCTCCCCAGGATTTTCAAAAATCCGCTCGGATCACAAACCGCTATGTCGCCGGTACAAAGCCAGCCGTCCCGCAGCACCTCCGCTGTCCGGTCGGGTGCTTTGTAGTAACCAATCATGATATTCGGTCCACTGATCCACAGAACCCCAGGACTGCCTTTACCGACCGGCTTGCCGGCACCGTCCAGAATTTTGTACCGGACGGACGGCAAAGGGATTCCCACACAGGCACTGTACGCGGAAAACTTCTCCGGCGGCAGAAACGCGACACGCGGGCTTGCCTCCGAAAGACCGTAAACATGGTAGATACGCGCACCGCCGAAAATCACTTTCAGCTTGTCCGCAACCGTCGCCGGCAGACATTCGCCGCTGACTACAATGTTTTTGAGCAGTCCGGCAGGACACCGATAGCACCGCATCAAGGCATCGAACAGCGTAGGTGTTCCGCCAAGCGTCGTCACGGAACGCCGGGCAATCAGTTTTTTCAATGCAAACGGGTCAAAACCGCCCGACCAGAATACAATGTCCGTTCCCTTCACAAGTGCCGTGAGAAATTCGCCGGTCAGAACGGCAACATGGTACAGCGGTCTGGCAATCAGAATTCTGTCCTGTTCGGTCAGATCAAAATAGCCCGCAATGTCCTGCAGATTGGACAGAATATTTTCCTCACTCAGCATAATTCCCTTCGGTTCCCCGGTGGTTCCGGAAGAACACATCACCAATGCCGGATGTTCCGGCGGCTGTTCATAGGCGGAATCATACAGATCCAGCACCTGTAATTCGCCGTTCAAATCCGTAATCAATGCCGTCGGACTGACAAACTGCAGTATTTTGTTGCAGTACCGCGCACCGTAGCGCAAAGGGAGCGGAAGTGCCGTTACTCCCGCGGCAAAACAGGCAAGCAGTGCCATGGAGCCCGCCATTTCGGAATTACACAGAATCGCACAGCACTTCTGCCCCTCAATTTTCTGTGCAAACAGTTCCGCAAAGGCGCACAATTCGTCATAGTGCATCGCGGCATCGTCCTCCGACACGGTATGATCCGGGTACCGGGTCAATGCCTCACGTATGTATTTCCAAAGTTTCATTCTTCATTTCCTCCCCGAATGATTTTTGTTTTTTCCAGTGCAAGCAAGAACGCCTGCAGGATTTCCTTTTCCGCCGAATCCACACGAACCAACAGGTCTTTGATCCCCGGCAGTACAAAATCGCGGCGCTTCCGGTGATGAACAGCATACATTCCCTTCATCTGTTCTGCCATTCTGACAACCGCCAGATAGCGGTCGCCAAATTCCGCATTGCCCGGCAGGGCAATCGCTTCCGCCTTACGGATCCGCTCCAGCATAAACCGTTTATGTTCCCAGATAACATGGAAGACCCGCCAATCCATTTTGTCATACGGAATTGCCCCCTGGTAAAGCCTGTCCAGATACCGCATCACATACTGATGCACAACCACTCCGCTGACCTCTCCGGGACCGTCTGACCGGATTCCATCCTCCGCGGAGGCAAGATAGCTTTGCAGGTTGCAGTCAATTTTCTGCGGATCCACCTCCACGCACACATCCTTCGGTTTCACGCCGCACACCGTACCGTACAGTCCCTGTTCCGTCATGGACGCCCTTCCCGCCAGGAACGAATCCCACCGGATCTGAAAGCAGGTGTAAAGCCAATTCTGATCATAGGCAAACACATCAAAGGTCCCGGCTGCTTCATCATAGCCGTAGATCAACCCGTCGTGGCAGAAATGACGCTCATGATACCAGGTTTTTCCTTCAAGATAGTAATCATCCACCCCGTCAAAGTTCACGTAATAGCCATGATCAAGCAACTGACAGATCAGGCGCAAAACGGTGTTGTCATCCAAAAAACGCGTGGGATAAATATACTTATCAAAATGCGGATACCATGTCCACGACGAACGGTCAATGGTGAGATGCGGCGAAGAAAATCCGTAAAGAAAAATTTTGTTGCAGTTCAGTTGCACGGACTCGTTCAGATACCAGTTCCGGACGTTTTGCGTATGCGGGCTGACCGCTCCGCTCAGTCCCTGAAAATGATAGGTTGTATAAAAGGGCGTCCCCAACGGAAGTTCAACTTTCCTGCTCATGTTTTTCTTCTCCTTTCTGCCGATACTTCTCCGCCAGGGCGAAGAGGTCGGCTACGGTCACAAATGACCCCGGATTCATATCGCCGTCTTCCAGAAAGAAGCCGCATTTTTCTTCCATTTCAAGCATCAGGAACACCATATTCAAACTGTCCAGCAGCAGATTGTCCGCCAGACGGTCCGTGGCGGCAATCTGCTCCTTTCCGCTCATCGCTTTCAGAATGTCCCTGATTTTTTCTCTGTCTTCCATCGTTCTATCTCCTTTCTTACCTGTTTTTTTACAATTCGATAGGTATCTTCCAGCGGCATCGCGGAAGATACCGCAATGCCTCCGTTCAGCCGGCAGATCTCCTGATACTCCGCGCGGAGACGGTATTGCAGCGCAAGATCGATATAGCGGTCCTTCTCCTCTTTGCGTGCTCTGACTCTTGCAACCGCCGATCCCACACTGGTATCCACAAAGAAGGCAAGGTTCGGTCGGATCATACACCCGGCAATTTCATAAATCCATTGGTCGCCACCGTATCCGCGTGCCCGCAGATTGGCAAGACAGGAATAAAAATAGCGGTCGCTGATGACAATCATTCCCTGCTGCAAACGCGGCTCAATGACCTTGCTGACATGCTGGACCCGATCCGACGCCGCAAGCAGTGAGAGACTGCGGTAATCAAATGCACTGTGGTCCGGCGAATCCATATAGGTGCGGAAGATTGCGGACTCCCGCACTGCGGGGGTGGGTTGCTTTGTCAGAAACAGCGGATAATCCGCCCCCAGCTCGTCCACCAACCGGTTGATCAGTGTCGTCTTGCCGCTGCCGTCCAAGCCGCAGAAGGTGAACAGCAGCCCCGGCGTACTGTTTTCCCGAAAATGCAGTTTATTCATGGTCATTCACCTCGATCAGATCATCAATCCGGCTGTCCGAAAAAAAGCGGTCAAGCAGATTTTCGGTTTGGTAGCGATACTTTTTTCTTTCCGACGGCGCGACAACAATATGCAGAAAATCTTCGATTCCGGGGCATTCCGTCGCGCGCCGGTATGCGTACGGATTACAGACATCCAGCAGCCGGCATGTCTGCACAATCGCATAGCAGCAAATGCGCAGAAGCCCCAGCGCTTTGGCGCGTGAAAAAACAACGTCAACCGCTTCCCGATCCATACTGCCAAGCATCAGGTAAATGTCGCAGTACTTGTACAGCGTCATATCCCGCCGCATGCGCACCCACGCTATGGTAGATGCCTCCTTGTGAAGGTGTGCGCACAGGTGCAGGAAAAAGTCCTCCCTGCACAGCGTGCAGACTGAGAAGTCACCGAAGTCCATTCGGATGCTCCTTTGCAGCATATCCGCAACAAGTCCGTCGTCGCCGTTACTGTAGCCAAGCGAAAAATTCAGATCAACTTCCAAAAAACGCATGCCGGGCAGATTGACCTCCCGAACATAAGGAACGGTTTCCCCGCGCATCATTCTGGAACCGATGATTTCGGCGCGGCTCGCCGGCTGTATCTGTCCGTTGCGGATGTATCCCTGTATGAAGCCGTTTTTTCGGAGGACGGATTCTATTTCGGTCAGATGCGCGGGGTGGACAAGCAAGTCCACGTCGTTTGCCGTTCTGTAACCGGTCGGATACGTTTTGCACAGTACCGCCCCCTTGAGCATCGCGTACTGCCCCTGATTGTCAGCCAGCAGTCCCGACAGCTCGGCAAGGCATCGGAAATAGCTTTCGTTATGCATCGCATTTGCTTCGTATGCCATCCGGACAGAATTTCTGAATTCACGCGGAACCCTGTCTGCAAAGCCGCCTTCGGTCAGCACGCCATAGGCAATGGCTGCAACACGGTTATAGAACAGTTGTCCGAGAACGCCGGGTGTCGCATACACCAGCTCCGATGCATCAAAAGCATCCGCGCGGAACCGGCAAAGATTCATCATCAGGTTTCTTTCCTGTTTTTCCATTGTTTTTTTCTGCACTGTCGCCTTTCCCCGCAAAAACGACGGTGCACTACTCCTTTCATATTGTGTTTTCTGATCCGGCAATTTTTCTTTTGGTCTGCTCGGACAACCGGGGATAAGTGCACATTTTCCATGTGCGTAAAAAGACGTGTCGAAATAAGGCGAACGATTTTCTTCAAAAGGTATTATGCAGCCTTGACATCGTGCATCGCATATGCTATAATACATTTTGTGAATTCGATGAAGGAAGGAATTTATCATGAAAAAAATCGTCATAATAGGTGCACTTCTGCTTTCCCTTACGGCATTCCCGCTGATGGGCTGTACAGAGAAAAAAGACACCGTTGACACAACCGGGATATCCTCCACTGTGTCGGAATCATCCGAGGAGTCCTCTGCCGAGGAATCCACCGGAACACTCACCGAAACAGAGGCAAAAAATTTCCATTATAAGACATCGGATGACGGACAATCTGTCTGCATCACCAATTACATCGGAACAGAGGAAAATGTAGTCATACCGTCCAAAATAGACGGAAAACCGGTCACGGAAATCGGCGCGACTGCGTTCGGCGGAGCAAAAGCCAACCAGACCATTCTTCGCACCGTATACATCCCGGATACCGTCGTATCGATTGGCGACAGCGCCTTCAAAAGCTGCGCGTTGTTGTCCGAAGTACGTTTGCCATCGTCTTTGAAGCATATCGAAAAAGACGCGTTTGCAAACTGCGAGTCGTTGAAAAGTATCAGCTTATCTTCCGATTGTCTGGATGAAAACAGCTCCGGCGTTTTCTACAAATCCGGTCTGGAAACGGTCAATCTGGGAGAGGGCGTCACATATATTCCGACATCCGCATTTTCTGATACAAAGCTGAAAGAGGTTGTTCTCCCCTCTACTGTACGGTATATTGGTCTTGGGGCATTCGCCTTCTGCGACAGCCTCCTCACTCTCAAGCTGAATGAAGGCCTTAAAGAAATCGGAGCGGATTCTATCTATGTCTCTGCCGTCTCGGAAATCACCATTCCGGAATCCGTGGAAAAGGTATCCCAAAGATCGCTCCGGAACGAAGCACTTCAGAAAATCACCTTCTTAGGAAACGCCACGGAAAATTACGCAGAAGATTTCTTTGACAAACCCGGCTCCTACACAATCTATTACCAGCCGTCCGCAAAGGGATTTACTTCTCCCACCTGGAACGGTTATCCGTGTTATCCGACAAACAGCACGGAAGAAATGCCCTATGAGGCAGGATTGGGATACGCCGAAAATGAACAGGGCGGTATCACGATACTGGACTATAAAGGAACGGAAAAGAATCTGAAAATCCCGTCCGCAATTCACGGAAAAAATGTAACAAAGATAGGAAATTCCGCATTTGCGGGCGCAGACCTGGTTTCTGTCGAGATTCCGGACACAGTCGCCGTTATCGAGGACAAAGCCTTCCACTCTTCTACAGTCAAGGTTGTTACCTTTTCACCGTCATCCAAACTTAAAACATTGGGAAGCGCCGCATTCTGCCAGAGTGAAGTTGAGCGCATTACTTTGCCCGATTCTTTGACTACCATATCATCGTTTGCCTTCGCCTACTGCAAGTCCCTGTCAAAAATAGTAATTCCGTCCGGGGTCACGCTTCTGGACACACAATGCTTTGTATTCTGCGATAGTCTCGCAGAGGTAACATTCAATGACGGCCTGACAGAGATCGGAGAGTCGGCTTTCGGAGGCAACCGTGCACTGAAGGAAATATCCATTCCCGCCAGTGTCAAAACAATCGGCGTGATGGCTTTCTCCGGTTGTAATCATCTGGAATCCGTGAAATTACAGGAAGGTCTGACCACTATTAAAGAGTCCGCTTTTTTCGGAACAAAATTGCACGAAATCACGCTTCCGTCCACGATCACGCAGATTGATGAATCCGCACTGAATAACTGCACGGAACTGACTGCTGTCCGGTTTTCCGGAAATGCTCCGGCGCATTACAAATCTACAGACCCTAATATCCGGATAGAGGCAAACTACACCATTTACTATCACAAAGACGCATCCGGTTTTTCTTCGCCGGAATGGGAAGGATATCCGACACAACTGTGGTAACTGCCGCCACGCAAGATTCGCAAGGCACCGGCACCGACATTGGAGAACAACCGTACATTTTCCGTATGCATAAAAGCACGTCAAAATATAATGCGAGGTTTTTCCCGCTGTTTGTTACAACGGATTGACAAACTTCTGTAAATCCAGAAAAGAAAGGAAATTATCATGAAAAAGATGATCATCAGCGCACTTTTACTTTGCCTTGTTGCATTACCATTGATGGGATGTACGGGAAAGAAAGAACCAGCCGACACAACCGAGGCATCCGTCACTGCGGCGGAAACGCTTGCCGAGACACCTGCAGAAAATTTCAAGTATGTATTATCCCCGGACGGAGAATCCATTGGCATTACCGAATACACCGGGACAGCGGAAACCGTCGTCATTCCCTCAATGATTGACAACAAACCTGTTAAATTTATTACTACAAGCACCAACGATGACGGATCTACCCATGGAGCCTTTGAAGGCAGCCGTGTCAAAAAGGTGGTTCTTCCTGACGGGTTTATCAGTCTCGGGTATCGCGCCTTCAAGGATTGCACTGAACTGACAGATATTAACTTTCCATTGACCCTTAATCGTCCGATTTCGGGATCGTGTTTTCTAAATTGCACCAAGTTGGAGAAAATCGATCTTTCCCAAACAGCAATTCCTTCTTTGGGGAATGAAGTCTTCCGCGGCTGCACTTCCCTGCGCGAAATCAAATTTCCTCCTGAGCTTACCGAAATAGGAGACCGGTGTTTCTACAACTGTTCCGCGTTGGAAGAACTGCAATTGCCCGAAAAGCTTCAAAAGATCGGGGAAGAAGCCCCTGCCGGTTGTTCCGCACTAAAAACGGTTACAATTCCTCCCCAGATGAATCTGAATTCTTTCCACCTTGGTACTTTTTATGACAACCCGGCTCTTGAAAAAATCATTTTTACAGAAGGCAGAGAAGAGCTCGTTGGATACGCAATGTTTCATACTGTATCTCCCGTCGAAATCATCATTCCGAAATCCGTAAAAAAGTTTTCCACACAGACCTTTGCTGTGTGTGGCAAGGAAACATTTGTATTTAACGGCGACTGCCCGGAAATCGTAGACGCTGAATTCACCTCCAAGGTCACTATCCGTTACAATCCCTCAACCAAAGGATGGGACAATTGTGTCTGGAAAGGGCAATATACATTGGAGCCCATTCAATAACAACATGTACCTGTTCCCGCCCATGCGTACCGTCGTTCCATAACGACGGTACGCATGGTTTTTTGTTGCATATCAGTAAAATGCTGTCTGCATGGGGTTATTTATTTCTGTTGGCGTAGCCGATAAACTCTTCCATGGAGATTTCCTGGTTGTTCAGATAGAAAACGGTGGCATATTTGCTGACGTTTTTAACGCTATCATACAACTTGATATCCTTGGGATTCGGTGATCTGAAGCTCTCCAACGCCATCATTCCGATAGTCAAAAGGTTCTTAGCCCAACTTGCCATCTGAAGTGCGTTCTTCCCCACTGCCGTTATAATTTCCGTGTCAATATTTTCTTCGACATACGAATCGACAAAAGCAGCCGTAACATCGGTACCCACTTCCGTGAACGACCCGCCAAAAAACATCGACTGGCAAAGACTCATCCCTAATTTTAATTCAGAAACTCCGGGGAGGCAGGAAAAGATTTCTTTCAGGAGTTTCTCCCAAAAGGCGGCAAAATCAAAACTCTGATGAAATCCAAACAGAACTTCCGCATTGGAATAATACTCATCCCGAACCGAGGCACTTACCGCCTGCGACTTACAAATATATTCCGGAACATTGTCCCTAAGCCTAAAGTAAAAGCGCCCAAAGTTTTTTCCGAAAATTTCCCAATAAACCTGATCCTTGAAATTCAGAGATTTGCTTCCTTGCCGCATATAAAATTCCAGTCCCAATGGGTCAAACCGATAAATATGCCCAAGCTCTGCAACAGTATATGAAATATCGGAATTATACATATATCTCCGTTCCGCATCATTCAAATCGGAATCGGGATTATTCAGATTACCGTGTTTGCTCCTGTTCTCATCTAAAGACAGATCACAACCGATACTCTTCCATACTCTTCCGGACGGGAAAGTAATGGTAAAGAAAGCCGAATCATTTTTGATTACAACTTTTTTGTCGGGAGAGAAAACCGTAACCTTGCATTGCGCGGAACAACCACTGCTGATATTTCTTACCGTAATGACTGCACTGCCAACTTGTTTTCCGACAATGTTGCCCTGGTTGTCAACGGATACCGTGCCGGGTTTATTGCTTGTCCACTTCAAATTTGTGTCTGTCGTATTCATCGGGCTTAAATTGACCTTCAGTTTCTTCGCATCTCCATCCTGACAGATTGCAACCTCGGGCTGCAATATCTCGATCTTCTCAAGCGGAACCCGTTCTATAACGTTTACCCTGCAGCACCCCATCAGATCTGTATCTTCCATCGATGTAACGGTAACAACACATTCGCCAAGCTTCTTTCCCGTCACTGTACAGAAAAGCGGGTTGTCCTGGTCCACTGTCAATTGGACAATCGGTTCCGTTGCCGCCCATATCACCTCCTGATTGGATGCATCAGCGGGATAAATGGTCGCATGCAGAATGCGTGTCCCCTCCTCCGTAACACGGATGCTGTTATCATCGCAGGAAACATCCTCAACATAGGTCCACGGAATCACCGTAACCTCACAATGTGTCCTTTTCTTACTCCCATCCGTTGTCTCTGCCCAAACCGTCGTCGTCCCGGGAGCGACCGGGCTAATGTACCCTCTGGAATTGACGGTACAAACTTTTTCGTTTCTACAACTCCATTTCACACTCTTACAGGTCGCGTCCTCCGGCAGCAGGTGGGCTTTCAGCCCAGTAAACCACTTCTGTCCGACCCGAATCGTCAGCTCGCTGTAATTCAGCGAAATACTTTCAATACATACCATTCTTTTTTTCTCCTTTGTTTTTTTATTTTTGATATTTCCGTAACAGCCCCTCAACTGACTGTTACGCCTACATTGTAGCCGCTAAACTGTTCATTACCCGGTCACTTTAAAATCATATTTTCAAAAATTCAAAAAATTTACTCGCCACTCTCCCCAGGTCAAACGCCCGTCCGGTCACAAAATGATCGGGCGGGCGTTTTGTATTCTGCCTGTTGTTCTTCTTATGTTTTCAAAACATATGATTGGTAATCACGGCTTCATTTCTGATCAGATTGATGTTAAAGCAAACCTCCCTGTCATTTTCATCCCCGATGGCGTGGCAGTCTTTTCCGTACTGCCATGCCGCAATGTCCTTTCTCCGGATACCGGAGGGCGCAAACGGTTTCCATTCATCGGGGTGAATCAGATGCGTGGTGGTGATGCGGTCATACTCTGCAATCGTCGGTGAAAGTGCCCAGATCAGGCACCGTGAAAAAATCTCACGGTCTGTCTGCATGCCGCGGCTGTATTCACGGTCAAAACCGAACTGCGCATCCGTTTTTGCACGAAAACCTGGCACATATCCCTGCGCAAGCACCCCCTGTGCGTACCCTTTCAGATAGGCAGTGGTTTCGGTGTCATTCGTTTCCGTAAAAATGGCGGCGTCACGCGGAATACACAGGTCCTCTGCCAGTTTCAGCGCCGCCGCTGCGTCCTGCGCTCCCATCTCTTCCGTATTTCTCTCACCGTCCGGCACATAAATTGCCGCGATTTTACAACCGGCAAGGTACAGATATGTAATCTCCTGCGCAGTCAGGCACCCGTCACCGTTCAGATTTCTTCCCCAGAAAACCGGATAAACCTTGTTGCGCGTTACCCATTCCAACATGGATAAATTGTTCTGTAGCATGACGTTTGCCGGCGAGGCGGAATCGACACCGAAAATCAAATCGGAAACTGCCTGTTCTCCCACCGTCGCAACTGCCCCGTTGCCTTCAAAGAACTGCGTCATGATACGTCTTGTCTTTTTCTTGTAAGAATTTCTGCAAGCCATCTTTTTACCTCATTTTCTTTTATTTTTTACAACACACATCGTGCATGTCATACCTGTATTAAGGCGTCACCGTGCAATCCGCGCGGCGCAATTGCGCCATGGAATGCGCGGTAATGCCTTAAAATATCCCCAAAGCGGATTCCGGCAGCCGGGTCACAACCAACAACCGACCGGATCGCATCGCTCTCCCCTTCATACATTCCGGTTGAGCAAACGTGACATCAGTATTTGCAATGCCTCCTTGTCGCGGTCACCGAGAATCAGCTTTTCCTCTCTTTCGGCGGTCCGGATTACGGTATGTAACGCGGAAATCAGATCTTCCTGCGTAACAGGGGGCTTTCTCCGGTTAAAATCTACGATATATACGCCTCCGTTATATCTGCCGCTTCTCATTTCAATCGGCGCGCGCAGACTCAGCACATCAATATCACGACGGATGGTACTGTAGGAAACACCGAATTCGTGTGCAAGATTTTCAATCGTTTCGTGTTTTCTGCGATACAGCAAATGCAGTATCGCTTCGCGCCGTTCCGATGTCCCCACAGTATCACCTCCTTTCGCGTTCTATTCTAATTTTTAAACCGGTCAAAAACCGACCACTTTAAAAAAATAATTTCTGTTTTTTTCTCTGTTTCTCTGCGTTTTCTCCTGTAACAAATTTTCTTATGACACAAAATGCCCTTTCCACCGCAAGAGTAAGAAAGGGCAAAGCGAAATCAACTCAAATTGACCGGAACAACCTGTCCCAGAAACCGCATCCGACACCTGCCAGCGCGATTTCCATGCGCAAATTTTGTCATCTTTTTTTCGATCTGCGAAAAAATACTTGCAAATGCCGACGGCTGTTTTGGAATTGTATAAAGTATGAAAATGGGACATAATCTTCCATATTCCCATTTATTCTGTTTTTATCTATAATCATTTTAACATTTTTGACATATATATTGTGTCACATACCGTCGTTTAATATTATTTTGCCGTATTTTATTAAAAAACATTTCGACTTTTATTTTTGCCTTTTGCGCTGTTACACTTTGCTTCTTCCATTTATTTCCTTTTGCGACAAAATGCGCGCAAAAAAGCCCGGCTTCCTTTTTCGGAAACCGAGCTTTTACGATTTACAAGCATGGCAGAAATCGCCGTAGCTCAAATCAGTCAAAAATCGTTGGAATACGGTTACTTTGATATCGGAATCGCAGAAAACAGTGCCCCGGCGAACGTAGGATCGCCCTCTGCAATTCTATTGCTTTTGTGCCGGCAATGCCCCCACGACGCGGTGCGGCAAAGCCTTCCTGCGGCAAGCGGGCTGTACGGCGTCCGCGCCACGTGCATTTGTTCGCAGATTGGGATCAGCTCACGTTCGTCCTCACGATAGAGTAAATTATAGTGGTTCTGCATGGAAACAAGCGGTGTCAGACCATGGTCGCGTGCGTAGAGCTGCATATTATAGAACTGATACCCGTACATTGCCGACGCGCCGAGTGCACGGACCTTCCCTGCCCTGACCAACGCATCAAGTGCCTCCATGGTTTCCCCGATGGGAGTGGAAGAATCAAAGCGGTGGATGATATAAAGGTCGAGATAGTCCGTCCCGAGTCTGCGCAATGTGCCGTCAATCTCCCGGGCAATTGCCTTTGCGGAAAGACATCCCTCGTTAAAGTAAACTTTGGAGGCAAGGACAACCCGGTCGCGCGGGATGCAGTTTTTGATTGCCCTGCCCAGATACTCTTCACTTGTCCCATGCGCATAGGTGTTTGCCGTATCAAAAAAATGGATTCCCAAATCCAATGCATGACGGACAACCGCTTCGGTCTTTTCCGAATCCAGCGTCCATTCATGAAAATCCGCCGAGGTTTTTCCAAAGCTCATCCAACCGACACAGAATTTCGATATTTCAACGCCGGATTTTCCGAGTTTCGTATATTCCATACGCGCCCCGCTCACTGCTTTTCCGCCCATTTGGCGAGCTCTGCCTTCGACATTCCGTTGACCATTCCGCCGCGTTTCCACACCGTATCCGGGCAAACCTTTTTCAGCACCTCAACCGTTTTTCCCATTCCGCTCCCACCGCTTGTGGCAAACGGAATCAGGGTCTTTCCGGAAAAATCATAACTTTCAAGGAACGTATCAATCACTGTCGGCGCGACATACCACCAGATCGGGAAACCGAGATAAACCGTATCGTATTCCCCCATGTTCCCGCACCGCTCTGCGATCTGCGGCCGCGATGTGGGGTCCTTCATCTCCAAAGTGGAGCGACTTGTTTTGTCGGTCCAGTCCAGGTCAGCCCTTGTATATATGCCTTCGGTCATAAACCGATACATGGTTGGCTTTGGGATTTTCTTTTCCCGCAGGGCGTTTGCAATGACCCGCGGCCCTTTTCCCTCTGCGCATAGAGAGAAGATCATTTTTACGACCGGCTCTTTTTCCGCAGGGCGTTTGCAATGACCCGCGGGCCTTTTCCCTCTGCGCATAGGGAGAAGATCATTTTTACAACCGGTGCGGTTTCCGGATTGATGAGCAGG
>FR890449.1 GCA_000433415.1 Clostridium sp. CAG:448 | reverse complement strand
GACGGCGGCGGACACCTGAACGCAAGCGGGGCGGAGAAGACCAGCGTCTATTTCGGTGCCTTGTTGCGCGACGCCGGGATTGCGCACCGCGGAGACATCAATGAGGACTACTGGTCCGGACAGTACAAGGCATTTTCGGAATTACTTGCAGAAAACAGAAAACAGATGGAACATACAGGAGGAGACGAGAAATGAAACGGGCACTTTTGCTTGCTATGGCATTGTTATGCGCCTTTGCGCTTTTATCTTGCGGCGGACAGTCCGCATCCGCATATGCTTTTTCCGTTAACGGTCAGGATGCGGTGCCGGGGGCGGATGCAAAACCGATTATTGCCGCAGCGGGAACCTATACCGATTACAGGGAATCCGGATCCTGCGGCGGATTTGACGGTATGGACAAGGTCTATACCTACAACGGCTACCGGATTTATACAACGCCAGACCAAAACGGTGATGTGATTGCCAAAATCGAGATTACCTCCGATGCCGTTGCGACCAAAGAAGGAATCAAGGTGGGCTCTACGGCGGCGCAGATTACCGCTGCCTATGGAGAGAGCAGTGCGGCAGGAATCTATTCCTATACGGCAGGAAATACGGTTCTGCAGTTTACGCTACGTGACGGTGTTGTTGTGGGAATTGTGTACAGCCGAAAGTAAAACCGATGATACGGAAAGAACGCCCGTGGGGATGTGCGCTTTTTGCGGCGCACCCATGCGGGCGTTTTTTTGCGCGGTATCAAGGCTCTTTTTTCAGGACAATTCTGTCTTCCTCCGTGTCAACTCTGACCGTGTCGCCCGGTTTCACCGTCCCTTCCAACATGGCTGTGGACAAAGGGTCTTCGATCAGGCGTATGCAGACGCGCCTCAGCGGGCGGGCACCGTATAGGGAATCCGCGCCCTCCATGGCGATTTTTGTGCGTACCTGATCCGAAAAGTGCAGTGTAATGCCCAGTTCAGCGGAACGTGCGGCAATTTCGTTCAGGTGCAGATCCGCGATCTTTTTCAGCTCCGCCTCGCCGAGCGGCGAGAACAGAATGATTTCATCAATCCGGTTGAGAAATTCCGGGCGGAAAGCTGCCCGCACTGCCTGCATGATTTCCTTTTTGCGCGGCTCGTCGGAAGAGGAGCGGTTTTCCGTAAAGCCGACCGCCCGCTGCGGGTTGAGGTGGGGGGATCGACCGCCTGCTGCGGGTTGAGGTCGGAGGATCCGAGGTTGGAGGTCATAATGACGACGGCATCCGCAAAGCTGACGGTACGCCCCTGCGAATCGGTCAGCCTGCCGTCCTCCAACACCTGCAAAAGCAGATTGAAGACATCCGGGTGCGCCTTTTCGATTTCATCAAACAGGAGGACGCTGTAAGGATGCCGCCTGATTTTTTCGGTTAACTGCCCGCCTTCCTCATATCCGACATAACCGGGCGGGGAACCGATCAGCTTGGAAACGCTGTGCCGTTCCATATATTCGGACATATCAAAGCGAATCATTGCGTTCTCATTGCCGAACAGTACGCTTGCCAGCGCGCGGGACAGTTCTGTTTTTCCGACTCCGGTGCTCCCCAAAAACAGAAAGGAGGCAACCGGTCTGTGCGGATTCTTAAGCCCCGTCCGCCCGCGCCTGACCGCACGGCAGACCGCATCAATGGCACGGTCCTGTCCGATTATGCGCTTCTGCAATGCCGCTTCCAGTCCGAGCAGTTTTTTCGCCGTATCCTCCTCCGGCTTTGTGACGGGGATTCCGGTCCATTGTGAGATTACAAGGGAAATGTCCTCCGGACGAACCTGCAGAGGGTTTTCGTCCCTCTCCCGTGTATATGCCGTGCGCCGTTCTGCTTCCTTTGCAAGCAGTTCCGTTTCCTTTTCGTGCAGAGATGCTGCCGCCGCGAAATTCTGTGCGTTGATTGCCGCCTCCTTTTCTCTGCGCAGTGCCGCAAGTTCATCCTGTGTTTGCTGCAGATCTGGCGGAATGGAGTCGGCACAGATCCGGATCCGTGAGGCGGCTTCGTCAATCAGGTCAATGGCTTTATCCGGAAGAAACCGATCCGGCAGATAACGGACGGACAGATGCACCGCCGCGCGGATTGTTTCGTCCGGAATGTGCAGATGGTGATGGGCTTCGTATTTGGGACGCAGACCCTGCAGAATCCGGATTGCATCCTCCTCGGAAGGCTCTCCGACCGGAATGGACTGAAACCGGCGTTCCAACGCCGCATCCTTTTCGATATATTTCCTGTATTCCGTTACCGTCGTGGCGCCGATGACCCGGATGTCACTCCGCGCCAGTGCGGGCTTGATGATGTTTGCCGCATCGACCGCCCCCTCAGCGGCGCCGGCGCCGATCAGATTGTGAATTTCATCAATGAACAGGATCAGATCCGGATCTGCGGTCGCTTCCTTGATGACATTTTTGAACCGTTCCTCAAATTCTCCTCTGTATTTGGCACCGGCAACCATACCCGCGATGTCAAGAGTCACGATTCGTTTTTCCAGAAGTGAATCCGGAACATTGCCGTTGGCGATTCTGATTGCCAGTCCCTCGGCGATTGCGGTTTTTCCCACACCGGGCTCACCGATCAGACAGGGATTGTTTTTTTGCCTGCGCGAGAGAATCCGTATCATGCGTTCCGTTTCGGTGTCCCTGCCGATGACGGGATCCAGTTTTCCGGCTTTTGCCGCGGCGCAGAGATCGGTCCCGTATGTCATGACAGTCGGCGGACCGGACGGGGACTGCTGTGTGCCGGTTCCGCCGGAGCCCTTTGCCGGCGGTGTGTGGAAGGTCGAGAGGGCGGAAAGGAAGGAGGTCA
>FR890448.1 GCA_000433415.1 Clostridium sp. CAG:448 | reverse complement strand
TATCCGGCGCAATGCGCAAACGCCGGATAGGAACGGCAAAATTTTTTACACTTCTACTACTTCTTTATCACACATCAGCAAATTCGCATGGATTATATTGGCGGCGATGAGGTTGACGACTATTTGAGAGAGCTTATGTCGCAGTATACTACCCAAAAAGAGCTTAAGGAACAACTAAAAAGGTGTTTTCCTTGTCCTGTCCGCAAGCATCCCAATTGGGTTCAGGAACCTGAGTGGCCGGCAATAAACGGTATTCCTATGAAATTCGTTTCCCAAAAAGCGGAGGGTGATAAATTCGAATACGAATTTCAAGACATTAATTCAGAAAAAAAGAAAATCATAACTCAATATGCATAATCTTTTGATTTGGTTTTCAACTAGGCGAATGCCACTCACTTGCGACACTCGTTAACTCAAGGCATGACAAGAAATATTTTTTGCTTTCACTTCAAGCTCTGTTAGCGGAGCTTGAAGTGATCTGCCTGTGTATGATTTCCGCATTTGATAGGTATCGCATAAGGAACGGTGAGAGCCGCTTTCTATGCTGCAACTGAAAAGATTGCTTACGGTAGAAATCCCTCTCTTAAAGAAACACTGAAGGTAGGCATTACAAGTGGTGTAATGGCCGGCGGAATGCAATTTGTCGGTCAAAAACTTGGCATGATCCAATGTTTTATTGCCGGAACTCTTGTTGCGACCAAGAATGGGCTTGTTCCCATTGAGGATATTGAACCCGGTGATCTCGTTTGGGCAACTGACGAAGAAACCGGTGAAACTGCTCTCAAGGAAGTTGTTCAGTTGTTCCGTAATGAGACTGAGGAATGGGTTCACGTAACTGTTGATGGGGAAGAAATCACTTGTACTCCTACTCACCCATTCTATTCTCCCGTCAAGGGCTGGACAAGTGCTATTGACCTTCGCGCAGGCGATATTCTTGTCATGCTCAATGGTGAGTATGTTGTTGTAGAGCAAGTACAGCACGAACTGCTTGAAAGCCCGGAGACAACATATAATTTCGAGGTTGAGGATTTCCATACTTATTATGTCGGCGAAGAGCCGGTATTGGTGCATAATAAGTGTGGTCAAAGAGCGGCAATGAGAGAAGCCAAGCGTAGCGTAAACATTCCGATGTCACAAAAGCCAGATTCAGTAGAAATGGTGAAAATGGTAGGTCAAGATGGGAGAACTGTGTTTGCTCGGCTCGAAAAATATGGTGATAAATTTATTCGTAACGATTTGGGCGGTCATCTATTTAAAGACGGTGCAACTCTTCCGAGACACTTTAACGCTGGTATTATTGATAAAGCCGGAAAATTAATTGGAAACGGAATTCATTATTGGTATTAAAACCCTTTGGAGTATTTTAATATTTGAGGTATTTTAATATGTATAGTTTTAATAAATATAAAATAGAGAAAGGAAAAAATTTTTACATCTTATCGTGCGAGAATATACTCCAATACAAAAGTGAAGATGATGAATTTAAAGAGGAATATTTGGCAGCGATTACGCCATCTTGTTGGGATGAAACACTTGTCTCAAAAATCAATTTGAACGCATATCATATATACCACATATATGGGATGCAGATGTTGCCCGGCTGCTATAATAGGATATCCGATTATAAAGGGGTTTGCAAATTGTCAAACCGACCTGTTGGAATATATGAAAATGCGTATATTACACCTGACGGGAAAGTGTATTGGGGAATGTCAAGTACATCAGGTATTGAAGGGTTCTATTCCAATATTTCGTCGATATTAATAATTTGTCCCCAAATGAGCAACGAGCAATGCAACCGGATATTTTCTGTATTTAAAAAAAATAATTATAATTTTAGTATCCCTGCATCTTGCGGTTTGTTGGAGTCGATTAGCTTTTGTTGCCCTCAATCAATCATATTGAGTTATTCTTCTACGAACGAATCAAACCTTATAATATATCCCGGTGATACTGATTTAGATTTGACAGAATCAGATTGCATGAGGTGGGAATTTTCAGTCGATGTACAACCTGTTTTTAGAAGGAAATAAGCTCATGGTAAGATAAAAATCTGGCATTTGTGTTAGCAGAAGAGGACTTCAGTGTTGTTTTGTCAAGGGGAAATCAAGCACTATTTCAACAGCTCAAAGGTTCAGAGAAGAATATTAATCTTTATATGACGGCATCGTATGGTTAGGCGATATTAAGAACGTTTTTCTCAATCTACTACCAGGCAAAATTACTTGGCAGTAGGTTGAGAATGGCTAATATCCGAGGATGGACATTTATCAATTGAAATCATTACTGTCGGAGATTATGTGAGGGTAACTGATCCGGAGACGGGTGAGACAACACTTAAGCCGGTAGTTCAAACGTTCCAAAATGAAACTACCGAGTGGATTCACGTAACAGCCAACGGCGAGACACTTACCTGCACGCCGAATCATCCATTCTATTCTCCCGTCAAGGGCTGGACAAGTGCTATTGACCTTCGCGCAGGCGATATTCTTGTCATGCTCAATGGCGAGTATGTCGTTGTCGAACAGGTTCAGCACGAGCTACTGGAAAGTCCGGAAACGACATATAACTTTGAGGTTGAGGATTACCATACCTATTATGTGGGCGAGTCGTCTGTTCATGTACACAATGCATGCAAAAACGATTTCCAGACAAAAGCTACAAAAAACCAAAGTGCAACATTCAAAAGTGAAAGAGCAGCACGAAATTTTGCAAGAACAAAAGTTGGGAAGAGCCCAATTAATGTTGGAAACAACAAATTGCGTAGTCAAAATGGAGTGTGGCAATACAGGGCTAAACCTGGTGATTTGGCACAGCGGCACATTCATTTAGAAAGATTAAATCCAAAAACAGGAGAGGTGTTGGTTAATTGGCATTTGAGATGGTAAATAATCAGGTTCTCATCGATAGTATAATGGATTCAAATACATGCATCGGCGTGGTAGTTAACCTTTCAAAAAATATAGACAGGGCAATAGTCATGTTCGATCTTCTGTATTTGGATAAAGTCACATCAATATATTTTGACGATCCTATAAAAAAGCTGCGGATCTCTATCTGCAAGGGAAAGTCATGTGTTCGATTTGATAGCAAAATTACAATCACATTGTCAGAAAAGGATATCGACCTTATCCGGGACATGATGTTAAATGTTACATTAGGACTTGGGTTTCCCGGATACCATTATGATGTTGAAACCACCGATAATGCTTCTCCGGAACTATGCTTTATATTTCAGTGAATTGTAGCTTGTGTTTTGCACATTAAAAAGAGGTGTGTTATTGCGCAATGTCGAAAGATTAAACTGAAGTATTAAGTGTCGTATATTACTTTTTGTTGGTTTTATTCGGTTGAATGCACTGCCCATTTGCAGTGCATTCAACCGAAATTAATGCCTTGTGCGGCTCCTGCGTTGGCTGGTTTTGTTCAAGGTTCCGTCAGTGCCGCAACATATGCAGCAACCGAGAAGATTGCCTACGGCAGGAATCCTTCGATAACCGATACGCTGATCGTCGGCGTCACCAGCGGCGTTATGGCGGGCGGAATGCAGTTTGTCGGACAAAAGCTTGGTATGATTCAGTGCTTCATAGCGGGGACGCTGGTGGCAACCAAATCCGGACTTGTGCCGATTGAAGACATCCAACCCGGTGACTTCGTATGGGCAACCGATGAAGAAACCGGCGAGACCGCACTCAAGGAAGTTGTTCAGATCTTCCGGAATGAGACCGAGGAATGGGTTCATGTAAAGGT
>FR890447.1 GCA_000433415.1 Clostridium sp. CAG:448 | reverse complement strand
CGGTGTGGTAACTAAGTATGTATATGGTAAGGGACTCATCGGCGAGGAAGTAAGCGGTGCGTTCAAGACCTACCACTTCGATTGCAGAGGCAGTACCATTGCTATCACCGATGCAAGTGGAAATATTACCGATACCTTCGCATACGATACCTATGGTAAGCTCCTCAGCAGAACTGGTACGAGCAATGTGATCTTTGGATATAACGGTCGTGACGGTGTTGTAACCGATGATAACGGTCTCATTTATATGAGAGCACGTTATTACTCGCCTGCAATGAAGAGATTCATCAATGCGGACGTCGTTGCCGGTGCGATCTCCAATGCAATCACATTGAACCGATTTGCCTATGCCAACGGCAACCCTGTTTCCTTTGTGGATCCGTTTGGACTTCATGTGTTTGATTGGTTCAACAAAGCTGGTGAGTGGATTGGTAATAAAGCTAATGACATAAAAGATTGGGCTGTGGACACCTACAATGAGGCTAAAGATGCGATTGTGGACACATACAATGAAGTCAAAGATTGGGTTGTTGACACATACAATGACGCAAAGCAAGCAATTGTAGAAACCTATAATGAAGTCAAAGATCAGGTTATTGATACATACAATGATACAAAGATTGCCTTCAAAGCTACTGCTTCTTGGGTTGATAACAACGTTGTAAAACCCTCTAAAGAAGCGCTTGCCAATGCTAGAAGGCAAATCAAAGATGGTCTCAATTCGGCAGCAAAAAGAGGACAAGAAATTGGAACCCAAGTAAAAGAAATCGCCAAAAATACGTTTGGGGCAGGAGTTGTGCAATCACAACAGTATGAGGACATGTCCGTAAAAACATTGTTTGGCGGTTATGAAAAAGGACATTCCACCTCCTCTGTAATTTGTGGCGACATAAGCAAACCAATTTCGATATACGCCAAAAATGCCTCTAAATGGTGGAAAATTTGGGAATATAAGGTTGGACTTCAAGTAAATATAAATGGTGGAGGATTCTACTTAGAAGCCAATCCGTTCGAAAATGCCTTGGGAGTCTCTAACGGAAACACATCGTTTGAACTAATGAGCGGTCTTAATAAAATAGGGTATACCGCAAGCTATGATGTCAATTTTTCTGAAAGAACATCTGCAGGAATGTATCATCATGGTTATATTCGTACTATTCCAACAGCGCTGGCTGTAGTTACCGCAGTGTATTGTTGGCCGGCATTTAGCGGAGCCTTGGTTACGGGAATATTGGCAGGCGCAACTTCGTAAATATGTAATGAAAGAGGGCATTTATGATCTCCAGAAAAAAATTACTCATATTACGCATATTATTTGTTCTTCCTATCCCTTTATTCATCGGCGGATTTTTCCTATCCGTACTTATCAATCCTTCACCCGATGAATATTATATCTTTCAAACGATCGATGAATGCGAACAACTGATCCCTGCCGATCAGACCGGTTTGACCATTGACCGGTATGACACGCCGGAAAAAGACAAAAAACTGAAAGGGTTGTCTTATGAATCATTTTTCGGCATGAAATTTCATTCGGATGAAGTGGAATACGAAATTTTCGCCTATGAATTTCCGGATACCAGTTCGGCGCTGAAGTATTACATTCAGGTAACGGGACAACGCAGTTATGAAAAGGAACTTCCGTTGAGTGAATTTGATGACAACAAACGCCTGCTTTCCAGCAGAGGAATGTCCCCCTATTATGACCTGATCGCCGTATATCAGAATAAAGCATATGTGATCACCGCCCCTCAGCGGTGTATAGGCGCTCTGAGCGAATTGCTTGCCACGACCTTCTCTTTCCGGCTGTTTTGAACCCCTGTCGACCCGCCTAATCACGAACTGTTTTTTCGGAGGACAATATGTCAATACAGATTGGAAAAGTTACTATTTATTTTTTTCCTTTCATCATACTCCTTGCAATTTTCGTGGTAGAATTCATTGTGATTACCATATCAATAAACCGTCGGTCAAAAAAAAATTGTGAAATTTTTCCATGCCGGCGAATATGACAAGGTCATTAAAGATGGTGAGAAGTTATTAAAATACTATCAAAAAGCTTTCAGAAACAAAAATACGATGAAAGTGATCGAAAGCCTTCATTGGTTGTTAGCTATTTCAAACTTTTCGATGATGAATTTGGATGACTTTTTTGTTCACATCACTTTCACGTCACCGTATCATCAAGCCAGGGACTTTTGGTTGTCTTTATACTACATCTGTCAGGACAACCTGGAGGAAGCGCAAAAGTATTATGATCATATCGATCAGACCGAGGAAAACAAGGTAAGCATTACTTATCTGGACAGTTTGATTTGTTACAAGCAGGGCGATATCACTTCAGCCACGGAAAAGATGAGAGAGGTATACCAAAAGCTAAACTACCCTGTCTTAAAACGTATTGCTAACGAATGGTTTTACAAAGAGTAATTTTGTATTCTCACGTTTTTTCCAGCCTTCTCGACTGGGTCAAAAAATAATTTTATATTTTTTCAG
>FR890446.1 GCA_000433415.1 Clostridium sp. CAG:448 | reverse complement strand
TGATCGACGGCGGCAACAGCTACTTCGGCGACACGGCACGGCGGACAAAAAAGGTGGAAGCGTGCGGCATGTACTACATCGGCACCGGGGTTTCCGGCGGCGAAGAAGGAGCACTGCACGGTCCCAGTATGATGCCGGGCGGTTCCTATCCCGCCTGGAAGCGGGTGCGCCCCATCCTGCAAGCCATCTGTGCCAAGGTAGAGGACGGCTCCCCCTGCTGTGACTGGGTCGGAGAAGGCGGTGCCGGACACTTTGTTAAGATGGTGCACAACGGAATCGAATACGGCGACATGCAGCTGATCTGCGAAAGCTACCAACTGATGCATGACGGCGCGGCACTGGACAACGACCGGATGCATGCGGTTTTTGACAGTTGGAACAAAACCGAACTGGACAGCTATCTGATCGGCATCACAGCGGACATCCTTGCGCACAAAGAAGCAGACGGGAGCGCAACACTGGACCGCATTCTGGACACTGCGGGGCAAAAGGGCACCGGCAAGTGGGCGGTTATTTCTGCACTGGATGAGGGAACGCCGCTGACCCTGATCGGCGAGGCGGTTTTCGCCCGCTGTCTGTCGGCACAGAAAGAAGAACGCGTGCACACAGCACAGATGTTTCCGCAAGAGACGCCGATTCTGCCGCCGGAAAACCGGGACGCATTCTGCGAGGATCTGCGGCTGGCGCTGTATGCCAGTAAGATGGTATCCTACGCGCAGGGGTACGCTCTTTTGCGCAGTGCCGCTAAAACCTACGGCTGGAACCTCAATTATGGCGGAATCGCGCTGATGTGGCGCGGCGGCTGTATCATCCGCAGTGTTTTCCTGCAAAAAATCAAGGAAGCGTTTGAGCGGAATCCGGCGCTGGAAAACCTTCTGTGCGATGACTATTTTGCCGCACAGATCAAAGCCGCACTGCCTGCCTGGCGGCGGACGGTTGCCTTTGCGGTTGCAAACGGCATTCCCGTGCCCGCAATGAGCGCGGCACTTGCCTATTTTGACGGTCTGCGCACTGCCCGCCTACCCGCTAATCTTTTGCAGGCACAGCGCGACTACTTCGGCGCTCACACCTACGAGCGCACCGACGCGCCGCGCGGGCAGTTCTTCCATACCGACTGGACCGGTCATGGCGGTGACATTGCTTCCACTGTCTATCAGGTGTAGGAGGGCTCTATGTACACATTTTCCGATATTTACCGCACCGACAACAGTGGGAACGGTCTGGACACCGATACCGTCCGTCAGGCACTTGCGGCATCGCTTGCCGGAAGAACACTGCGACGGGTCCTGATTCTTCCGCCCGATTTTACCCGTTTTCACTCCGGTGCAGGTCTGATCACCAATCTATATTACCATCTTTTGACCGAAATGGGGGCGACAGTCGACGTTATGCCCGCACTGGGAACGCATGTCGCCATGACCAACGCACAAACAGACAAAATGTTCGGCGACATTCCCCATGACCGTTTCCTTGTGCACCGCTGGCGGGAAGATGTCACGCGCATCGGCGAAGTGCCGGGTGATTTTCTCTCCTCGGTCACAGACGGTCTTTGGCATGATCCGATTGCCGTTGAAATCAACCGTCGTCTGCTTGATCCCGCCTATGATCTGATCATCTCACCTGGACAGGTCGTCCCGCATGAGGTCATCGGCATGGCAAATCACGCGAAAAATCTCTTTGTCGGTGTTGGCGGCAGCGAAATGATCAACAAAAGCCATATGGTCGGTGCCGTATATGGTATGGAGCGTATCATGGGCAAAGATCACAGCCCGGTGCGCGCCCTGTTCGATTATGCCTTCACGCATTTTCTGCTCTCTGCTCTGTCCGTTCCGGTTCTTTTCGTACTGACCGTCTGTACTGCCCCCACAGGAATCTCCCGTATGCACGGGCTGTTTATCGGCGAAGGACGGGCATGCCTGGAGGCAGCAATTGCATTGTCACAGGAGAAAAATATCGACTTTGTGCCACACGGAATCCAAAAATGCGTGGCTTATCTGGATCCCGAAGAATTCCATACAACCTGGCTTGGCAATAAAGCAATCTACCGCACACGGATGGCAATTGCCGACGGCGGCGAACTGATCATCCTTGCCCCGGGGCTTGGCGGTTTCGGAGAAGACCCTGCGGTGGACGCCCTGATCCGAAAGTACGGTTATCGCGGCAGATTACACACGCTCTCCCTCTTTGAAGACCCCGCATGCGGCGACCTGCGGCAGAATATGGGAGCCGCCGCGCATCTGATCCACGGCTCTTCGGACGACCGTTTCCGTATCACCTACGCGGTTCCGGAGTCCATGTGCGCGAATATCCGTGACGTCGGATACAACGCCGCCGACATTGTGCAAATGACGGCGCGTTACAATCCCGCACGTCTGACCGCTGGTTACAACACCCTGCCGGACGGCGAAGAAATTTACTTTATCCCCAACCCCGCCCTGGGGCTGTGGATCGACCGGGAACGGTTTGCACAGGACAACCCATAAAAAAGCATAAAGACAAGGTGCGTCAACTCCCGTCAGGGGCGTCGGCGCACCCGTTTTTCCTGTCGCTTTCCAGGCCCTTTGGGAACCGTCCGATCCCCGCAAGAGCGATTTCAGCCGTTCGATTCGCATATTTATTCATTCTCAGCGAGAATATACATTAAAAATCAGTTTATTTGTTGAACAAAACGCGGTTAGTTTCATTTTTATTTGATCAAGTCGCCGATTTTTCATTTTTTTCAAAAATCTATTGCATATTTATTCCTGTTGATGTATAATTATAGCATCAAAATCAAACCGTAAACGGAGTGTACTTAAAATGAAAAAAGAAAATATTAAAAAAATCGTACTTGCCTATTCCGGCGGACTGGACACCTCTGTGATTATTCCCTGGCTGAAAGAAAACTATAATAACCCCGAAATTATCGCCGTCTCCGGCAATGTCGGTCAGGCAGACGAGTTGGAGGGGCTTGAAGAAAAAGCACTGAAAAGCGGCGCCTCCAAGCTGTATGTGGAGGATCTGACCGATGAATTTGTCAACGAGTGCATCATTCCCGCCGTCAAAGCAGGGGCACGGTACGAGGGCTACCTGTTGGGCACTTCCCTTGCACGCCCAGTCATTGCAAAGCGTCTGGCGGAGATTGCGGTTGCCGAGGGCGCGGATGCCATCTGTCACGGCTGTACGGGAAAAGGAAATGACCAGGTTCGTTTTGAACTTGCAATCAAAGCGTTTGCCCCCGGTATGGCTATCATCGCGCCGTGGCGTGAATGGGAAATCAAATCCCGTGAGGAAGAAATCGCCTATGCGGAAGCGCATCATGTCCCGCTGAAAATCAGCCGGGAAACCAACTATTCCAAGGATAAAAACCTGTGGCACCTCTCCCATGAAGGATTGGACCTGGAGGACGCCGGCAACGAGCCGACCTATGAAAAGAAAGGATTCCTCGAGATGGGGGTATCCCCGCTGGATGCCCCCGACACCCCGACTTATATGGAGCTGGAATTCGAGGCAGGTATTCCGGTTGCCCTGAACGGTCAGAAAATGTCGGCAAAGGAGATCATCCTTGCTTTGAATGAACTCGGCGGCAAAAACGGCATCGGAATTCTTGATATCGTGGAAAACCGTCTGGTCGGCATGAAGTGCCGCGGTGTTTACGAAACGCCCGGCGGTGAGATTCTCTACGCCGCGCATGACTATCTGGAAACGCTGTGTCTGGACAAAATGACCATGCACAAGAAGGCAGAGCTTTCCATCACCTTTGCGGAACTGGTATACAACGGTCAGTGGTACACCCCCTTGCGCGAGGCGCTGTCCGCATTTGTTGACAAAACGCAGGAGCATGTCACCGGAAAAGTCCGCCTGAAGCTGTATAAAGGAAATATCATCAAAGCCGGCGCATGGAGTGACTGGTCCCTCTATTCGGAGGAAATCGCAACCTTCGGTGAGGATCATGTCTACGACCAGAAGGATTCCGCAGGCTTCATCAACCTGTACGGTCTGCCGATCAGCGTCGGTGCCGCAGTCAAAAAGAAGAACGAACAGAAATAAGGAGCAGTAATATGGAAAAAATGTGGGCAGGACGCACAGACGGTGCAACCGACCGGGCGGCGGATGATTTCAATTCTTCGATTCGTTTTGACGCACGGATGTATGCCCAGGACATCAAAGGGTCCATGGCGCACGCAACCATGCTTGCCGCAAAGCACATCCTGTCCGACGCGGATGCGGACACAATCGTCGAGGGACTGGAAGGCATTCTGCACGACTTAGAGAACGGCACGCTGCAAATCGACCCGGCAGCCGAGGACATCCATATGTTTATTGAAAGCGTGCTGACCTCCCGCATCGGCGATGC
>FR890445.1 GCA_000433415.1 Clostridium sp. CAG:448 | reverse complement strand
GTGGGGCACAGCCGCTGTAAATCCGGTTTCCTATGGTTTTGATGGTTTCAAATACGGTTTCGCGCATGGCAAGCATTTCGTCCTCCCCCAACAGGTTACCGGTATAGGTTCCGTCCCTTTTTTTGCGTATTCCGCAGAGTACCCCGGGGTCTTCCGTATGGCTCATGGCGCGAAGGACATGATCGTCGGCAAGCAGAACCCCACTGCGCCCGGCGACAGGCAGTCCCTCTTTTTCTCCCGTATACAGATACAACGCTCCCGCAGGCAGAACCTGCTGACCGTTTCCGAAATACGGTGTATTTTCCGGCGATGTGGCGGTGAACAGATAGATCGGCAACTGAAAATCACAGTCGTCACGGTAGTTGTCTGTGGAAAACCGCATTTCCCCGGTCTTATAGTCAACCACGCGCAGATAAGTGGTACCCGCATCCTGCCAACGGTCGATCCGGTCGATTTTTCCGCAGAAGAGAATGTTCTTTATGCCGGTATCCGCGGAGAGCGTGACCGACGGTGCCGTCAGCGGGTCGTTTGCCTGACCGAATGACTGCTCAAACGCCACGGGTCGGAAGTCGCTTTCGGAGAATTCATCCAGAATACTGCATAACAGAACGTTGGTCAGCTGCCGCAAGCGGAGAAACTGATGCGACAGCCGCGGAGCGAGTGTTTCGGGTGTCTGTCCGCACAGCTTCTGTATGTAGTCGCGGATCAGCCGGTTAAGCAACTGTTCGGACTCCTCTTGCCCGGGGCGGCAGAGGGAACCGTCCGGCAACTGAACGGCGCGCAGATAATGTTCCAAAATGCTGTGGATGAAACTGCCGGCGGTGTTGACGCCGAGGCGTGCTTCGGACTGTGCGCGCAGTTTCAGAATTGTTTCGCAGTAGAAACGGTACGGGCAGCTGACAAAGGTATGCAGTGTTGTCTGGGATAGGCGAAGGGTATCGCCGAGCAGATGCCCGGCGGTTTCCGGCGTCAGATCGTGAACCGCCTCCGGGTGCGGGAGTGCTTCTGCAGGAACGGGGGAAACGAAATCCGTGACCGGCATTTCCGGGAAAAGAGCGCGCACCCGCATAAAAGCGGTTCCCGGTGTGCAGGGCTTGCCGTCCGGACGGTTGGCAGGAAACATGAGAACAAGCGTTTCCGTCGGTTTTGAAAAGGCACGGTAAACATAAAACAGCTCATCCGAGGAGGCAGAATCTTCACTTTCTCCCAATTCCAGTGACATCTGCGTAAGCAGCCGGCGGTCATTGGCAGAAAACAACCCATGGTGACTGACCGTGCCCGGAAAATCCCCCTCGGTCAGCCCGACGGCAATCACCGCGCGGATATTTTCCACGCGCAGCGTTGCCGCAGAACCAATCACGACGCAATCATGCATGGCAGGGACCGAACCGATGTCCGTATTGGAAAGCAGGAGGGAAAGCGCCGCGGAGAATTCTTCATCACTGACCTGTTCCTCTCCCAGAAGATCGGCAAGCAAAACAAGCGTGTTGGTCAGTGCGTCATACAGCCGGAGCAGTTCTCCTGCACGGCGTGTCTGTCCCCGCTCCAATTCGGCTCCCGCCATTTGTGCCAGCTGCCCGGAAAGTCCGATGGTATCCGTGTAGCGGTAGAGGGCGGCGCACTTGTCCCGCATATTTGCGCACAGGCGCAGTTCCGATGCCAATGTGCGCAAAGGGGTCATGAGCTGTTTCCGAACCCGGTTTGCGGCGTTCAGAATTCCGGCTGCCCGGGCACTGCGGCTGGTGGTATAGCCGTCCGGGTTCATATTCCAGGTTTCTTCTTCAAAGGCTTTTCCGTTCAGATGCCAGGTATTGCAATAACCTTCAAACAGATCGATCTCCTCCGGTGCAACGCCGCACAGTCCTGTTTTCAGCAAGGTCAGAAGATCCTCTGCCTGCCAGTGCTTTGTGACGGCACGCATGGCGCTGAGCAAAAGGCGGGCGGCAGGATGCGCGCACAGATCCGTCCGTTCCGAAAGAAAGTACGGGATGTGCAGTCGTTCCAGCGCGGCGTCCAGAATGCCGCGCCTTGTTTGCGGGTCACGGGTGATAATGGCGATTTCACCAAAATCGATTCCTTCCTTTTTCAGGCGGAGAACCTCCAGCGCTGCCGCTTCCGCCTCCGCGTAGATGTGCGGGGCACGGATCAGGCGTAAATGCTCCCGATCCTCTGCCGTAAAGGGAATGGGGGTTGCGTCGAACTGCCAGAGAGATTCCGAGAGCGCGCGCAAAACCGACACGCGGTTTCTGCCTGCATCTGCCAGAACCGTTTGGGTGACGGGGATGCCAAGGCGATCCGCGCAAAGACGCAACTTGCTTGCAGTGTCGCGCAGGCTGTCATATGCGATGCCGGGGTCATGCAGTCCGAGAATGCCGAGGGTGACATTGACGCAATCCGATTGCCGCAGAATTTCGCACAGGACACGGCGTTCCGGGGCGGTAAAGGAGGTGAAGGAATCCACAACAACGGTGCTTCCGCCGAAAAAGTCATGCTTTTTCAGAGATTCCGCCAACTGCGTCAGAATTTCCGCAGGCTGACCGCCGAACCGATCGCACACCAATGCATCGTAACCACTGCAGATCAGCGCAAGATCGGTCAGCTTGTCCGCAAGCACCGGAGCGCCGGAAAGCTGTGCGGCGGCTTCTTCCAGTGCCGCGGGGGAAATGCCGCTGTTCCGCAGTTCTTCTGCGGCTTCCAGCATCAGTCCCGCCAGAGCGGTGTCCGAACCGCCGCGATAGGTGTGCAGTCCGCCGGACAGGGAGCGGAGGGTTTGCCACATCAAAAGTTTTTTGGTTCCCTTATCCAATTTTGCTGCGGTGATGCCGCCGAAACGGGAAAAAACGGCGTTTGCAAGCCGCGAAAAACTGAGAACCGTGATGCGGTTCCCGATCCCGTCGGGAAGGCGGGAGAGAAAGTTCCGTTCGGCAATATACGCCTCTTGTTCCGGAACCAGAAGGTATCCTTTGCCGCCTTCGTTTGCGACGCGAAGCAGAATCCGTTCTGCCGTGTATGTTTTGCCGCTTCCGGCATGACCGAAGATAAAGTGCAGACCGCTCACTTGTCTTCCTCCTTCAAAAGCAGATTTCTGCGTATGGTCGGACGCCCGCGCCATGCGTAAGCGCGCTCGGAAAAGTCCGCGTCACTCATACCGTCAAGCAATGAGACGGTCAGATGCGGAATAAGCCGTTCGTGGAAAAAGGGAATCGTGGAGAATGCGGTGCCGCGCCGGATGACATTTTGCGTGTACGGACATGCCGTCTGACAGATGTCACACCCCCAGACCAGTGGATGCGCGCGCAACTGCGCGGTTTCTTCTTCATCCGGCGTGCCTTTTTTCTGTGTCAATGCGGACAGACAGATGCGGTCCGTTCCGGTAATCGGGCAGGCGGAAAGGCAGCGGTTGCAACCGATGCACGTGCGGATCGGCTGTGCTTCTCCGGGCAATACGGCATCGGTGAGCAGCTCTCCGAGAAAGACAAAGGAAGAGTAGGCGGTTGTCAGCAAGAGTCCGTTTTTGCCGCGGACTCCCAGCCCGGCTTTGCATGCCGCATCGCGCTCGTCAATGGGGGAATGGTCGGCAAATCCGGCAAAACGGTAATCCGGAAAACGCTCGGAAAGCTGTTTGCAGAGCCGTGCAAACAGTCCGGAAAAGAACAGGTGATAATCACGTCCCACCGCATAGGCGGAAAGATTACAGTCCGGGGTGAGCGCCTCGGGGCAGAGGTAGGGAACCGCCATCATGACGGCGCTGCCCTGCGCGGGAATGCCTGCCCGTTCCGCCAGATAGGGGCGCGTCAGACGGCATTCCGAAAGCGGCAGCGCCGCAAAACAGGTAATTCCTTCCGATTGCAGCAAAGCAGAGATCGCTTCATACAGCGCCGTGTTTGTCGGTGCGTTCTTTTCCATGATACTCCCCGGCTCCTTCCCATTTATTTTCACCGCTATTATAGCAGATTTTCATGTAGAAGGCAAGGTATTTTGGATAATTCAACGACTTTTTATCTTTTTTTCATGAAACGGTCACAAATGTTAGCTATAATGGGGAACATAAATCAAAACACTTTCCATAGGAGGTCCTTACGATGCAGGAGAGTAATCAGAACGATAATCGTGACAACCGGGACGGACAATGGGCAGATAATAACAGCGGTCAGGGGAAAGAGGGGTNNNNGGACAGACGGTTATCAGTACCGTCCCAGTGGCAGTTATACAACGCCGAATGGCAGAAGCGGATATTCTTATACTCCGGACAGGGGGCAGGGGAATGCGCCGCAAAACGGTGGTGGACACGGAAAGAACGGCGGGCGGACATTTGTCATTGCGCTGTGCGTGATTCTGGCTGTCATTTTTCTGCTTGGCACTGTGTGCTATATGAGCATTTCCACCATCGCGCGGTGGAGGGATTATCACGAGAAAAACAATGTGGGCGAATCGGATCAGACTTCTTCCGAGCGTTCCGATACCACAACAGACGGGACGGGCAAGAGTTTCCCGACGCATGTTGTGATTGACAAATCGGATTCCATCAAGACCAACGGAATTAAAGAGGTTACATCGGCAGGAAACAGCAATTATTCATTGGCGCAGGTGGTTTCCATGGTGAAAGACTCTGTGGTGGAAATCAGCACGGAGAAGGTTGTAAACAGCGCCTGGTACGGTCAGTATGTCCTGAGCGGAGCGGGGAGCGGCGTGATTATTTCTGCCAATGACGGATGTGTGATCGTCACCAACTACCACGTTATTTCCGGCGCCAATACCATCACGGTCAAGCTGACCGACGGTTCTTCCTATATCGCATCGGTGCGCGGCTATGACGCGGTGTCCGATCTGGCGGTGCTCTACATTGATTCCGGCAACAAAGATCTGACCAGCGCGCAACTGGGGTGCAGTGCGGATCTTGTGGTGGGAGAGGATGTCATTGCCATCGGCAACCCGCTCGGTTCGCTGGGCGGCACCGTGACCAACGGAATCATCAGCGCCACCGAACGGCAAATTTATATCGACGGAATCGGTATGACGCTTTTGCAGACCAATGCGGCAATCAGCCCCGGAAACTCCGGCGGCGGGCTGTTCAACAAAGCGGGGCAGCTCATCGGTATCGTCAATGCAAAATCCTCTGACAGTGAAGCGGAGGGGCTTGGTTTTGCAATTCCGATTGACCATGCATACGAAATCATCGAAGAGCTGATCAAATACGGTACGGTGCGCTCCACGGTGGATGCAGGCTTGACGTTGGTGGACAAGAGCGATAAAAACGATGCGTACCGCACATTCGGAAATCCCAATGCGGGCGTGTTCGTGTACGAGTCCGCCTATTCGGAAGACCTGAAATACGGCGACAGAATTGTTTCGGTTGACGGAAGCAGCATTGCTTCCTCGGATGTCTTCTCGTCCATTCTGCGTCAGAAGAAACCGGGCGATACCATTCAGATTGTGGTGGAACGCCTGAGCAAATCCGGTGTTTATGCCACGCTCAAACAGGTTAAGGTGACGCTGACATTGCGTGCACCGTCGGAAGAAACAGAAAATAACTGACTCCATATCAGACAACGAAAGGATAGAAATTGCCCTATGTATAACATTCTTGTAGTAGACGATGAAATCAGAATCCGCTCACTGATTCGCAAATATGCGGAATTTGAGGGTCACACCGTAACTGAGGCAGGGGACGGAATGGAGGCGGTGCATCTGTGCCGCGTCAATACCTATGACATCATCATCATGGATATTATGATGCCGGAACTGGATGGATTTTCTGCCTGCCGTGAGATCCGCAAAACGTCACAGACGCCTATCATTATGCTGTCGGCACGCGGTGAGGAATACGATAAGATCAACGGATTTGAACTGGGCATTGACGACTATGTGGTAAAGCCGTTTTCACCAAAGGAGCTGATGCTCCGGGTAGATGCGGTGATGAAACGGGTTCGCCGTCCTTCCATGATTCGTCACCAGGAGAATGAAGTCATTGAAATGGACGGAGGAAAGCTGAAGGCGGATGTGACCGCACGTCTGGTCTATATTGACGGAGAGCGTGTGGAAATGTCGCCGAAGGAGTACGATCTGTTCTTCTATATGCTTGCCAACCGCAACATTGCCCTGACCAGAGAGAAGCTGATCAGCGAGGTCTGGGGATATGATTTTTACGGCGATGCCCGGACGCTGGATACCCATATTAAGCTGTTGCGCAAGAGCCTTGGCAGATACGCAGGGTACATTGTCACACTGCGGGGCGTCGGCTATCGTTTTGAAGGAAAGTAAGTGGGCATTGTGATGTCAGGCAAAAAAAACAGATCCGTATCGTCCTGTCCGCACAAGCCGACCATGCGGATGACTCTGAAGCTGTTTGCTTACCTTGGGATTTTTACCGTGATTGCGCTGGTGGTTGTCTGGCTCTTTCAGGTTGCGTTCATGAACGTATTCTACAAGAAGACAAAGCTTGGAGAACTGGAAGAGGCGGAGCAGGCGATTGCCGCTGCCATTGACGACGGGAATGAACGGTTGCAGAATGTTGCGTATCAGTATGCCATTGACTATTCCATGTGCGTCCGGATTTTTCGCCTGGACAGCGAGGAGGCGAACGACCTGGAGGAGATTCTCAGTTTGCGGGTGTCGCGGGACAGTCTGCTTGCCGGTTTGGATAAGAATTCCTGCCGGAGTTATTGCAGAAAAGCAATTGCGCAGAACGGCATCTACGTCCGTTCTACCGATTTGCAGATTCCCGAGCGCAGAATCGAGGGACAGCCCGACGGGGAGGAATCCATAATTTCCAAGGAGCGCACCGTGACCAACACGATCTACGTGGCTGTGGAAAGGCAGGATGCCGGCGTATATGCAATTCTTCTGGATTCGCAGCTGACACCGTTGAGTGCGACCGTCATTACCCTGCAACAGCAGTTTATTTGGATTATGATGATCCTGCTTCCCCTGGCGCTTTTGCTTGCCATCGCGATGTCGGGGCGCCTGACGCGTCCGATTGTGCGTATGAATGCCGAGGCACGCCAACTGGCATCCGGGGACTACACGGTCCGCTTCTCTGGTGGGTCGTACCGTGAGGCGGAGGAGCTGGCGGAATCTTTGAACTACGCGGCATCCGAACTGGCAAAGACCGACAATCTGCAAAGGGAATTGCTTGCCAATGTTTCGCACGATCTGCGCACGCCCCTGACCATGATTGTGGGCTATGCGGAGGTGATGCGTGACATTCCGGGGGAGAGCACACCGGAAAATATTCAGGTAATCATTGACGAGTCCCAACGGCTGAGCAGCCTTGTGAATGATTTGCTTGACCTTTCCCGACTGCGTGCGGGAACGCGAAAAATGGAAAACGAGCGGTTCAATCTGACCGATACGGTGCGCGATGTGATGCTGCGTTATGAGAAGCTGACCGAACACGACGGGTACCGGATTGAGTTTATTGCCGATACACCGGTGGATATCATCGCGGACCGCACGAGTATTTTACAGGTGATTTACAATCTGATCAACAATGCCATCAATTATGCCGGCAAGGACAAGTATGTCTGCGTCCGGCAGCAGAATATCGGCGATCATGTCCGCATTTCCGTAGAAGATCACGGCGCGGGGATTGCGCCGGAGGACATTCCGATGATCTGGGATCGCTATTATAAAGTGGACCGTGTGCACCGACGCGCCATGGTAGGAACCGGTCTCGGTCTTGCGATTGTCAAGGGCGTTCTGGAATTGTACGGCGATGCTTACGGCGTGGAAAGCAAGCTGGGGGAGGGGTCAACCTTTTGGTTTGACCTGCCCGTAGCACCGACGGAGCTCCGTGCAGAGGAGGTCCTGGACGGCAAATAGAAAAACGGTGTTTTCCGATCGTCGGAACGGTCGGTTGTAATCTTTGAATCAAAACCCTGCATCTCTCTGCCAGAAGCGGAGGTGCAGGGTTTTTGCCTGCGGCATACAGCAGAAAGGGGCAAAAATCAGGAAAACGGATGCAGGAAAATTTTTTGCGGAAAATATGTCGTTTAATCGGTCGATTTTGCCACAAAACAAGCATGAAACAAAATTGAATTTTAGCAAAATACCCCTTGCAAATCAGATGAGGATGTGATACAATAAATTTGATTTTGGATTTGATGAAAGCATTTTCCTTTCATAAAAAGTTCAAAAAAGGAGGGCGTAACGTGTTTTGTATAGACATTGCGGGACTTGTTGTCGAGTTGGATAACCGTTACGCAGAAGTGGAGCGCTACTGTGCCGGTTATACGGTGGCAGGGGAGCGTCCGCTCTTCCGGGTTTCTGTCAGCAATCGGGAGTTGTCGGATTATACGGTCAGCGCAGGCTATCCGGTTTCGTTTCCAGCAGCCGAGTGCGTGCTGATCTATCGCAAACTGGCGGCACAACTGCCGCGCTACGGCGCTTTTCTGTTTCATGCCGCGGTGATTTGCTACGGTGGAAAAACCGTTGCGTTTTCCGCACCGCGCGGAACCGGGAAAACGACACATATCCGCCTTTGGCAGGAACGTTTCGGTAAGGACGTGTCGGTCATCAACGGTGACAAGCCGGTGATTCGGTTGACCGATGGGCGTTATGTTGCATACGGAACTCCATGGCAGGGGAAGGAAAGAATCGGTTCCCATGCAAGCGCTCCTTTGGATGCAATCTGTTTTCTGGAGCGTGGAAGTGCGGACCGGATATGTCCGCTCGCGCCGGATCAGGCGGCTGCCAGATTGGCACGTGAGGTTATTTACCCGGAAGACTGTGCAACACAGGACAGATTCGGCATGCTTGCGGCGGGCATGCTGCAGAGCGTTCCGTCGTACTTGCTGTCCGCTACCCCGACACAGGGGGCGGTGGATGCCGTGCTCCGTGCCGTTTACGGAGCGGAATAATCAGGGGATATATACCAACCATATATAATCACACATAAAAAGCATTTTTCGGAGGTCAGAATGGAAAGAACAAATACGGCAGGCAATCAGAGAATTGCGGAGCTGTTTGATGCCGGCACCTTTTCGGAAATCGGTGCATACGTCAAACGCCCCGGGGATGCCGGATGCTACGAGGGCGTGATCTGCGGTTACGGCGCGATCGCGGGAAAGCTGGCATTCGCATTTGTTGAGGACAGCGGACGGGATAAGGGCGCATTTGACGCCACCGCCGCGGAAAAGATCAACC
>FR890444.1:5257-7026 GCA_000433415.1 Clostridium sp. CAG:448 | reverse complement strand
CATCCCCCTGCCGTGCGCTCAGGATGGCAAGCGACGACATCATAATGCCGCCTACCCCTATAAAATGGATGCTGTGACAGTCGCGCAGCATCTCTTTGATCCTGTCTTTTCCGAAATGCGTATTCGGAGTAGCCATACTGTGTCCTTTCCGCTTTCACACCGATCCGTCCCTGTCCGACAGTTTCTGACAGCGACGGATCCGAAAGCATAGAGAAAATTGCTTTTAAGTTCACACAGTTAACAGATTTGTTTTCGCCGTTTTCACATTGATATTCTATACTGTAGGCGTAAAGGAAGTAAGCCAAAATACATGATCAATGGAGGTTTTAACAAATGCAAATCACTGATGTAAAAGTAAGAAAACTGTTTAACGACGGACCGATGAAAGCCATCGTTTCCGTAACACTGGACAACCAGCTCGCTGTCCACGATATCAAAGTCATCAATGCGCATGACAGATTCTTTATCGTCATGCCCAGCCGTAAAAATCCGGACGACACCTATCGCGATATCGTGCATCCCATCAATGCACAGTTCCGCAGTGTCCTGGAAAGCACCGTAATTGATGCTTACGAGCAGGCGCTTGCACAGGCAGAAGCCGAGGCAGCCGCAGCAGAAGCCGAAGAAAAGGCAGCTTCCGCAGAGGATTGATCGCTCCCTTTCCTCATGATGTATCCGAAACTCTCCCCGCTATGTGCGGGGAGAGTTTTTTGCGTCAGATCTCCCCGAATCCGAAGAGCAGTTCCCCGCCGTGCACCGTTACGGTTCCGAAGGAATTGTCATAGCCGAGGCTGCCCGGATTGAACACATACAAAGGGCGCTGCAAAACCAAATCTTCCAGTTTGCTTCCCGCCGGCAGTACCATTTCGGCGCGCAGATGCGTATGCCCGAACAAAAGCACATCGGCACCGCGCAGTGCGGCATACTTCATAGCGGCTTCCGGTCCATATTTGACGCCGTGTTCATGTCCGTGCATCAGCAGAAAACGGAACCCCGCAAACGCAACCAACCGCTCGGTCGGCACATCCGCAAAAGCGGACGACCAGTCGCAGTTTCCGCGCACCGCCACCGTCTGCATACGCTCCGGCACCGCGTCCGCCAGATCCCGCAGACCGTCACCCAGGAAAAACAACGCCTCGGGCAACGTATTCTGACAGGAAAGAACATACCGGATCTTTTCCGCCTGCCCGTGCGTATCCGAAATCACCAGGAAATGCACCGCACTCCCCCCTCCCATCAGCATATGCAATCCGTGATAACCAATTATACCACCGCCGCACATTTTTGTCTATAGGTTTTCGCGATTTTCTTTTCCGCACCCTCCCGCCGTTTTCTTCATACACTGTCCCTGAGAACAAAAATTTCGCCCAAAACGGCGAAATCGGAAAGGAGTACACGAAATGAAGTTGGATAAACGTGCAATCGACCGACTGCTTTCTCTGAACGATGCGCAACTGCAGGAAGTCATCCGCCGGCTGAGCGAAGATGCGGGGCTGGATCTGTCGGCGTTCCATATCTCGCCGGACAATGTGGCAGGCATCCGGACGGCGCTGGCACTTGCTACCAATGAAGACCTGGCACGGGCAAGCGAGCAGTTGCAGAATTACCGCAGGCAGAACCCATGAAGGGACCGGATACCCTGACAGAAAAGCTGGATCGGATCCTTTCCGACCCTGCCATTGCGGCATTGGGGCAACAGAATGCTTCCGATTCCCAAGCCGGAGAAGCGGCTGCCGCGGCAACCGGGCCGACGGGCGACACCCCCACCG
>FR890444.1:3081-5248 GCA_000433415.1 Clostridium sp. CAG:448 | reverse complement strand
ACATCCCCACCGCTTCAGGCGGCGCGACGGATGTATCCGGCATCGGCAGACTTTTGTCCAACCCGGAAATGATTGCCAAATTGCCGCAGATTCTTGCACTGCTCAAACCCATGCTGCAAAAGGCAACGGACAAAACGGGGGAATCCGCCGTTCCCGCCGGCGCGAAACCCCGCAACAATCCGCCGGACGGACGCATTGCCCTGCTCCTTGCCCTGAAGCCCTATCTTTCCCCCTCCCGCTGTGAAAGCATTGACACCATCGTCACCTTCTGCAAGCTGAATGACCTGTTATCGGGACTGCTGTAAAGGAGGCTGAAAATGTATTACAGACCTTACACCAGAAGACCATCTCCGGAACCGGAAGTCCCGCCGGAAATCCGGATTCCGGAAAATTACAGCGGCAATGCCTTTTCCCCGCACGAGTCTCCCACGCCTCCGGAACCGGAAGAAGAACACCTGCCGCAAGAACCGGAGGCAGGAGAAGCGGGAGAAGCGGCAGAGCCGCCCCAAAAGCAGGAAAAATCCCTGCTCTCCTCTCTGCTGCCGGTCGGACTTGCCGATTCGTTTCCGTTCGGGCACGGGATCGGAACCGAGGAATTACTCCTGATCGGCGTCATGCTTCTGATTCTGCACGGTCCCGATCGCGGGGATCATGACGTTCTGCTCTTGCTTGGACTTTTGCTGTTTTGCGGCTGATTCCCTGTGTATTTGCGCGCAACCGGACCGCAATCTCCCCTTGACTTTTTCCGCACAGTCTGTTATACTGTAAGAGTCAAACACATATGCGGAAAAAGTGAGGTCTTACGATGAAAGAATATACCGTCATGCCGATCGGCTCCTCCTTTGTCTGGGATGAGATTCCCCGGGCACAAATCGACAGCTACCCCTGGGGGCAGGCATATATGCCGCGCACCTTTGCGCAGTTGGTTCTGCGCCCGGGCGACTGTTTCCTCTTGCGGATGGTCTGCGAAGAATGCGAGCCGCGTGCAATATACAGAAACTACAACGACCCTGTCTATACGGATTCCTGCATGGAATTCTTTGCGTCCTACTGCGACACGGACGCGCGCTACATCAACATGGAGATGAATGCCAACGGCACCCTGCTCTCCTGCGTCGGTGCGGACAGACAAAGCCGTGTGCCGCTTGCCGATCTGACCGGCGGGCAGCTTCCGGGCGTCTGTGCGGAACGCCACGGCGGCGCATGGATTCTGCACGCGCAGATCCCGCTGTCCCTGCTTAAGCAGGTCTACGGCATCAGCCCTGACACCTTCGCTCCGGGATTTGCCTTCCGCGGAAATTTTTACAAGTGCGGTGACAAAACGGATGTCGCGCACTACGGGATGTGGAATCCCGTCCTGACACCGACCCCCGATTTTCACCGTCCGGAATTTTTCGGCACCCTGCGCATCGGAGGAAACGCCCTATGAACCTGCTTGCCTCCGACTATGACGGAACCCTGGACGGATGCGGCATCACCGACGGGCTACGTGACGCCATCCGCGCATGGCGGGCACAGGGGAACCTGTTCGGCGTGGTCAGCGGACGCTGTCCTCCGGCGCTGGTTTCAAAACTTGCCGGCGACGGAATCGAAACCGATTTTCTGGTTGCGGGAAACGGCACCTTTCTCATAGACGGCAAGGGCGAAACGCTCTGGTCCCTCCCGCTTCCGGACGCGGATGCGGACGCATTGCTGGCGCTCCTGACCGATTATGCCCCCGTGCAGATCACGGTCAGTACGGCAGAGGTAGTCACCCCGGTCAGTGACCTTTCCTACACACGGGAGCCGGACGGACTGCACATGGGCGGCATGGTGTTTCCGCTTCTCTATCAGCTGACCCCGTCCTTTGCGACGACCGAACGCACCGAAGAGGTCTGCGCAATAATCAACAGCCGCTTAAAGGGTCGCATCAAAGCCATGATGCCTAGCCCGTTTACCTTCGATGCCGTTTCCGTCCATGCGGGGAAAGCCGCCGGCATCCGCCGCCTTACAGAGCGTATGGGACTGCACCCGGAACGGATCTACACGGTCGGCGACAGCAAAAACGATCTGGACATGCTGACCGCGCCGGATTTTATCGGCACAGCCATGGAAACCTCCATGCAGTCGGTCTTAGACCAGGTTGCACGCAAGACCCCATCGGTCGAAGCGGTGATGCGCCGCCTTC
>FR890444.1:0-3056 GCA_000433415.1 Clostridium sp. CAG:448 | reverse complement strand
TCTGACGTTATCCCGCCAGCACAAAAAATCCGCCAAAGAGAACCAAAGCACCCCGGCAGACAAAACGTCCGCCGGGGGTTTTGACGCACCGGAATATGCAATTTTGCAATCCGCTATCTTGCCAACCGTTTTGCCATTGCGGCAACACCGATTTCCCAGTATTCGCGCAGATCGTCCGGGATTGTGGGAGGAACGGAGGTCTCCAGCGACACAACGCCCTCAAACCCGATATCGTGCAATGCGCAATTGAAGTCCTCCCAGTCGATAAAACCGGTATAGGGTAGCCAGTGCCGGTCTCCGGCGGCATCATTGTCATGCACATGGAGCACACGCAGATAATCCTTACCGATCAGACGCACCGCGTCTCCCGGCTGTTCACGGAAAACGGAGCAATGCCCCGTGTCCAGGCAGACCTTCATGTTCGGATGATTCAGCGTTTTGACAAAGCGGAGCGTATCGGCAGGTCTGGACATGGAAAGCGCAAGCATAGGCATGTTTTCAAAGCAGACCGTGATGTCGTATTCCTTCGCCACGTCGCAGAGTCTGCCCATAAACTCGTAGTTCATCTGCCAGAAGCGTTCCGGCTCCGGGTCCTTGTCATCGCCGAAAGGCATGATCGGATGGATGACAAAGTTCTCACATCCGAGAATTGCCGTTCCGCGGATTGACTTTACCATTTTTTCAAAACGCTCCGCACGGTCTTCCTCCGTAAAATCCTGCGGGGGCCAACGCCACGGTCCGTGTGTCTGTGAAATCTCAATGCCGTTTTCCGCAGCCACATCGCGCACGTGCAGAAGCATCTGCTCGTATTCCCGCTCACTGACCGTGAAAAGCTCACAGGTGGTATCGCAGAAATACTGGTAATCCAGCGCGTCGAAACCGTGCGCCTTCATGCGTGCCATGCCCGCTTCCAGCCCGTAACGGCTCAGATAATAATTTTCAATTCCTGTTTTCATCGTTTTCTCCTTCTGTAAGTATATAAATGCTATATCTGCCAGATAAACGGCTTTTCTTTCGGCACCGGGATCGGTTGTTCCGCACGCGCGCGCAATGCAGGCAGCGCTTCGGCAAGTGCTTCCCAGTAGACATCATCGAAAAACCGCGTTCCGCTCATCAAATAGAGATGACGCAAACCGCAATCGATCTCAATCTCCATTTTCCGGATCCAGTTTTCCGGGGACAGTGCGCCCGCCGGGTAAACAGTGGACTCACTGCAACAGTTTTCCGAGCCGCCCGCAAGTGCCATATGGGTGCAGATGGACGCCTCCAAGGAGGCGCGTGCCTGCGGATGCAGGAAGGAAGCGTCTCCGAAATGCCCTTCTCCGACGCGGAAAAAGGTATCGGGAAGCGCTTTCCGGATCATCGGCAGATCAATCCCATGCCGGCGGTCTCCGTTGTGCATCGCCATAAAACCAAGCCTCATCCCGTCCGGCAGGATTCCGCGCAGATAGGCGACAAGATTCTCACACTGAAAATCCATCCATGCCTTCTGTAAAGCGTCATCTCCCGCAAGGATTTCCTCCCGTTTCACCGGTCTGCCGATCCGTGCGCCGAACCGCTCCATACAGTCCGGGCAAAAGCATCCCTGCAGACCGGGACCCCACATGCCAAGACGGCAGTCGTCATCCAGAAAGCACATCGAAAAGCCCATCTGCCGCATCGTGCGGTTGACTGCCAGTGTGTCGGCAATACACTTTTCGTTCGGACAGGTGGTATTGGGAAGCGGGTGCCCGTTCGCGTCCATACGCAGCCGCCAGCCGTTACCGGTGATCAGCGGAATGTGCGAATCGTCCGGATCCAGCGCGTTGCCGCCGTGCCCAAACGGCACATGCAGAATTTCCGCACAAATGCCCTCTTCACGCAAGCGCTGTGCAGCACGGTAGATCTCCTCCGGCTCACTCTGCCAGTGACCGTAGAAGTAAGTATTCAGATAAAGCGTATCCACCCCGGCGCGCTTCATCAGCGGCAGATCGTGCGCAAACTGCCGGTCATCCAGCACCCGTTCGGCGCTGATGTCATATCGAATGGTAAGCATGCGATTGTGCCTCCTTATTCTGTTTGTCTGCCCGGAATACACGGCAATCCATCCGGTTTACGGGGTTGCCTTTTCGGACTTTTTCATCATAGCATAATCTCTCCGTCTTGTCAAGATATTCCGCAAAAAACGATTGACGACCCGGCAAAAATATGCTATAATGAGTACCCAATTGAAACATGAAAACCGGAGGTAAAAACACATGATAGATAAAGAAGCTGCCGAGCTGCGCCGCCAACTGCGGTATGACCGGAACAGCATTTCCACCCTATGCGGGTGCTATGTCAACGAAACGCGCGAAATCATTGCCACCTTCAAACAGCCTTTCCAGCTTTTGGAGGAAGCCGAGGCGGAGAAATATCTGACCATCTTTCGCAAAACGCTTTCCGGCGCGATCGGAAAAACACTGACCGATATTGATTTTTCGACGGAACAGGTGCTGAACGGCGAGGAGCACAAACTGCTCACCGCGCTCAAGAATTCAGTACTCGAAGACGAGGAAGCGGTAAAGACCTTCTATCAGAAAATCATCGATAACATTGAAATCGATGGAAATTATCTGATTCTGCTTGCCGTCAACGCTTATGATGTTTTCCGTTCCGGCAAGGACGGCAGCAAGGATGAGGACTCGGACCAGGTATTCACCTACATCCTTTGCGCTGTCTGCCCGGTCAAAATGGAAAAATCCACGCTGTCCTACGACGCGCAAAGCAAATCCTTCCGCAACCGGACAGGAGAATGGACGGCGACCGCTCCCGCGCTCGGATTTCTCTTTCCTGCCTTTGACGGTCGTGCCACCAACATCTACGGCGCATTGTATTACACCGCAAAACCCAACGAAAATCACCCGGAATTTGCCGACGCAATTTTCCACACCTCCCTGCCCATGCCCGCAACCGAACAGAAAGAGACTTTCAACAACGTGATTGGCGACGCTTTGGCGGAAACATGCAGTTACCCCGTTGTACGGACGGTACATACACAACTGAAGGGACTGATTGAGGAACATAAAGCATCCAAA
>FR890443.1:37782-63296 GCA_000433415.1 Clostridium sp. CAG:448 | reverse complement strand
TATCACTTCGGTGATTCCATGCAGGCAGGTGATAAATTCTATTACAACAACCGCGGCAGAAACCTCTATTTGTGGCGCATCGGCAGCGAACCGATCAATAACGGAATCCGTATCACCGCGGCGCATATCGATTCCCCGCGTCTGGATCTGAAGCAGAATCCCCTGTACGAGGACGGCGGTTTCGCATTCTTCAAAACCCGCTATTACGGTGGCATCCGCAAATATCAATGGGTCACGGTTCCCCTTGCACTCCACGGTGTTGTGGTACGTGCGGACGGCACGACCGTACCGGTTGTCATCGGAGAAGATGATTCTGACCCTGTGCTCTATATCAATGACCTGCTCCCGCATCTCGGACAGGCACAGAATGCGCAGCCCCTGGGTACCGCCATTCCCGCAGAAAACCTGAATATTCTGATCGGTTCCCGTCCCTTGAAGGATGAAAAAGAAAATCCGATCAAGATATACATGCTCAAGCTGCTCAACGAAAAGTACGGAATCACAGAGGAAGACTTTATCTCCGCAGATCTGTTTGCCGTCCCCGCATATAAAGCGCGCGAGGTGGGACTTGACCGTTCATTGATCGGCGGATACGGTCACGATGACAAGGTCTGCGCATACCCTGCCCTGACTGCACTGTTTGAAAGCGATGACAGTGCGCATACCACGATGGTCATCCTTGCAGACAAGGAAGAAATCGGCAGTGAGGGTGCAACCGGTATGCAGTGCGAACTGATGCTGGATCTGATCGGTGAAATCACTACTGCTCTGGGCGGCAATGCCGGCGCGGTAAAGGCAAACTCCAAGTGCCTGTCCGCCGATGTGACCGCATGCTTCGACCCCAACTTTGCGGATGTTTTCGACAAGCGCAATGTTTCGTACATCAACTGCGGCGTCGCCATGTCCAAATATACCGGGCACGGCGGAAAGGTCAGCACCAATGACGCTCCCGCAGAGTACGTCGGATGGGTTCGCCGCATTATGGCAGAAGCCGGTGTGGTATGGCAGGTCGGCGATATGGGCAAGAACGATGTCGGCGGCGGCGGAACGGTTGCAAAATACATTTCCAAGCACAACATTGAAACCGTGGACCTCGGAGTCCCCGTCATCGCAATGCATTCGCCCTTTGAAATCATCTCCAAGACCGACCTCTACACTGCACACAAGGCATTTCTTGCCTTCAACCGTGCCTGATGTTTGACAAGCTTGCAGCAACCGAGGACAAATACCGCGCCATGGAGGCACGCATGAGCGATCCTGCCCTGCTTGCCGATGCGGCGGGGTATGCCCGGCTGATGAAGGAATACAAAAATCTGACCCCGATTGTTGAAACCTACCGCGAATACTGCCGCCTTTCGACCGCCCTTGCGGATGCGCAGGAATTGCTGCACAGCGGCGATACGGAGCTTCGGCAGCTCGCCGCGGAGGAACTGGCAGCCTGCAAACCGGCACTTGCCGCGGTAGAGGAAAAGCTCAAAATACTCCTGATTCCCCGTGATCCGAATGACGACCGCAATGTTGTCGTAGAGATCCGCGCTTGCGCGGGGGGTGAAGAAGCGGCGCTGTTTGCCGCAGATCTTTACAGAATGTACAGCATGTATGCCGCCGCGCAGGGCTACCGTCTGACGCTGACAAATGCCAATGAAACCGATTTGGGCGGATTCCGTGAGATTTCCTTTATTGTCGAAGGCGAAGGCGCCTGGCAGCATTTCAAGTTTGAATCGGGGGTTCACCGGGTACAGCGGGTTCCACTGACCGAATCTCAGGGTCGGATCCAGACCTCCACCGCCACTGTAGCGGTACTGCCGGAGGCGGAGGAAATCGATATCCAGATCAAGGACAGCGACATCATATTTGAGAGCTGCAAATCGAGCGGCGCCGGCGGGCAGCACATCAACAAAACCGAATCCGCCGTCCGCCTCACACACAAACCATCCGGCATGGTCGTGGAATGCGACAGCGAACGTTCCCAAACGCAGAATAAGGAACATGCACTGGCGGTTCTGCGCACCAGACTTTACGACCAGAAAAATCGCGAACAAAATGAAGCAATCGCCTCCACACGCCGCGCGCAGGTAGGCAGCGGGGACCGGAGCGAAAAAATCCGCACCTACAACTACCCGCAATCCCGCGTCACAGATCACCGTATCGGGTTTTCCCTTTACAATCTCGACGCTTTTATGAACGGTGACATGAATCCGCTCATCGAGGCACTGATTGCATCCGAAACCGCGGAAAAACTGAAAGCGCAAAGCGAAGAGGACATATGAAGAATTATGGAAACTGAAGTACTGACAGTGACATCTCCCGATGACGATCGGCTGGAACACGCAGGTGCGTTGATTCGGGAAGGCGGGCTGGTGGTTTTTCCGACCGAAACGGTATACGGCCTGGGCGGAGACGCGACCAACGCAGCCGCATCCCGCAAAATTTACCAGGCAAAAGGTCGTCCGAGTGACAACCCGTTGATTATCCATGTCGCCTTTCCGGAGGATGCCGAAAAATACGCACGCACTGACCGTCTTTACTACCGTCTCGCACGCGCATTTATGCCGGGACCACTGACCGTGATCATGCCGCGACTGGAGAGTATCCCTTTGTCCACGACCGGCGGATTGGAAACGGTGGCGGTGCGTTGCCCTTCCCATCCGATTGCCCATGCCCTGATTCGGCAGAGCCGGACGGCAATTGCCGCTCCTTCCGCCAATCTTTCCGGAAAACCGTCCCCCACCTGTGCAGAGCATGTTCTGCATGACCTAAAGGGGCGGGTTGACATGATCATTGACGGCGGAGCATGCGAAATCGGATTGGAATCCACCATCGTAAAACTGGATCGTGACAACGAGGGTGAAGAGTATCTGACTCTGTTGCGCCCCGGTGCCGTTACCCGTGATGCCCTGTTGCTGGTCTGCCCGCGCGTCGATATTGCGCCGGCAGTTTCCGAGGCACTTGCCGCGGGAGAACACCCGCTGTCTCCCGGCATGAAGTACAAGCATTACGCACCGACGGCTCCGCTGACGCTGCTCACCGGAGAGGATGCGGACGTCCTTGCATACTTTTCGCGGGAACAGGAGAGCGGCGGTTGCGCGATTCTCTGCTATGATGAAGAAATTCCGCTCCTCCGGGATCAATATCTGTTGCCGGTTGGCAGACGGGACGATCTGGCAATGCAGGCACATCGGCTGTTTGCCTGTCTGCGCGAGGCGGACACACTGCCTGTCACCAGAATTTTTGCCCATATGCCCACAAAAGACGGCATGGGACTTGCACTTTACAATCGCCTGATTCGTGCCGCCGCACACACCGTTCTGAATGTGTCGGCACATTCCCCGGCGAAATCCGAACCGAAATAAAGCGAGGGATACAATGGCAAAGAAGAAAAAAGAAGCAATTGCGGAAGAAGAGATTGTCTATGCCCCCATTCAACCGCAACTGATTACCGATACAATTGAAAAAAACTACATGCCCTATGTCATGAGCGTGATCGTATCCCGTGCCATTCCCGAAATCGACGGACTCAAACCGGCACACCGGAAACTGCTGTATACCATGTACAAAATGGGACTTCTGAGCGGCGGACTGACGAAAAGTGCTAACATCGTAGGTGCCACCATGAAACTCAATCCGCACGGAGACGCCGCGATTTATGAGACAATGGTACGTCTGACGCGCGGGCACGAAGCACTGCTGCATCCGCTGGTAGAGTCAAAAGGAAGCTTCGGCAAGCACTATTCCTCCGATATGAAATATGCCGCATCCCGTTACACGGAGTGTAAACTGGCGCCCATTTGTACAGAGCTGTTCTCCAGCATTGACAAAGACGCCGTAGACATGGTAGATAACTACGACGGAACCATGGAAGAGCCGGTATTGCTTCCGACCACCTTCCCCAACGTTCTGGTCATGCCGAACACAGGCATTGCAGTCGGCATGGCATCCAACACCTGTTCTTTCAATCTGGGTGAGGTCTGTGACGGCGCCATTGCGCTTCTGAAGCACCCCAACCTGACCACCGACAAGCTGATGGACATCATGAAAGCGCCCGATTTTCCGGGCGGCGGCATCATTCTTTATGACCGTGAGCAGATGCGCAACATCTATGAAACGGGCTCCGGCGGATTCCGTATCCGGTCGCGTTACACCTACGATAAAGATGCAAACTGCATTGACATCGTGCAGATTCCTTATTCGACCACCATTGAGCTGATCATCAAGAAAATTGCAGACCTGGTCAAAGAAGGAAAAATCAAGGAAATCGTTGACTTCCGCGATGAAATTGACCTGGACGGATTCAAACTGACCATCGACATCCGGCGCGGAGTCGATCCGGACAAGCTGATGAACAAGCTCTTCAAAATGACCCCCTTGGAAGACACCTTCAAATGTAATTTCAACATTTTGATTGATTCCGTCCCGCGTCAGATGGGTGTGTTGGAAATTTTACAGGAATGGATCATCTTCCGAACTGCATGTGTGCGCCGGGAGCTGAATTTTGACCTGGGAAAAAAGAATGATAAACTGCACCTTCTGATGGGTCTTGGCAAGATTCTCCTGGATATTGACAAGGCAATCCGTATCATTCGCCGCACCGAAAAAGAAGAGGATGTCATTCCCAATCTGGAAGCGGGATTTGACATTGATGAAGTGCAGGCAAACTACATTGCGGACATCAAACTGCGCAATCTGAACCGTCAGTATATTCTGAATCGCATTGCGGAAATTGAGGATCTGCAAAAACAAATCGCCGAAATTGAGGGAATTCTTGCGGATGAGCTGAAACTGCGCAACTACATTGCCGCTCAACTGGTCGAAATCAAGAAAAAATACGGCGCTCCCCGCAAGTCACAGATTGTGCATCTGGATACAATCCCTGATGAGCCGGATGAACCTACCGTGGAAAATTACCCTGTTCGCGTTGTTCTGACAGCCGAAGGCTATTTCAAAAAAATCACTATGCGTTCTCTCCAGGGAAATGACACGCAGATGCTCAAGGACGGCGACCGTATTCTTGCTTCATTCGACGCCAACAACGTAGACGAGTTGCTGATCTTTTCCGATCAGGCACAACTTTACCGAATGAAACTGGATGATTTTGACAATGTCAAAGCGTCCGTGCTCGGTGACTTCCTGCCTGCAAAGCTGGGCATGAACGAGGGAGAAAAGCCGGTGTACGTACGGATTTTCAGCGGCTATCCGGAAGATGAAAATATGGTTTTCCTGTTTGCAAACGGCAAGGGCGTGCGGATTCCGATGTCTGCTTATCAGACCAAGAGCGTGCGTCGCAAGCTGACCGGTGCCTACTCTTCCGCCTCGCCGTTTGTTGCCGCATTTTACGAAAAAGAAAAGGAGCCGTTTGAATTGCTCCTTATCAACAACGCTGACCGCGCGGCAGTGATCAAAACCTCACTCATTCCCAAAATGTCCACCCGTACATCCGGCGGTAATCAGGTCGTCGCGATGAAAAAGGGACAGTCTTTGCAACTTGCCACCGACCAATTGGACGGATATGAGCTGAAGGGATTGCGCCGCACCAAACTGCCTGCTACCGTTTCCACCTATACCCGCACCGAGAATTAAGACATTACCGCGCAATTCCGATGGTGCAATTGCGCAATCGGATTTTTCGTCAGACAATACAAAAATTCGCAGGCTGTAGTAGAGCTACTGACAAGAATTTTTGTGAAGTATGACGATGAAGTATGACGGAAAAGACGAAAGCAAGTATGCCTGCGCAAATTGCGCTGCGCAAATTGCGCTGCGCAAATTGCGCTGCGTGGATTGCGCGGTGATGCCTTAACATCCCATCTATCAAAAATCATTCAAGAGAAGGAACAAACAAAATGAAAACAAACAAGAATCAGGAATCCACAAGAAAAACAGCGTCCCGTGTCCTCGCCGCTATCCTTGCCGTTCTGATGTGCGCAAGCGTCCTGACCGTGATCTTTGCCGTTGCAGGCGATTCCTGCGCGAGTGACGACCACTCCGGTCACTCCCACGCTGCAGTGACTGCCATTTCAGAAACGCTGCTTGCCGGAGATGAAATGCAGGCAACGGTTTATACGGAAACACTTTGATTTTTATCCGGTGAAGAAAAATGAAAATCGGATTGACAAGCTACAGCCTGAACGACGACATCACAAGCGGTCGTAAAAGCATTTTGAACGCCTTGCGGTTTGCCGCCGGGATCGGAGCCGAGCATATGGAACTGGTTCCCTTCGGTTATACGCTGTATGATGACAAAACCGGAGAATTCAACACACCCCTGATTGCGGAAATCCGTACACTTTCGGCACACCTTTCCCTCCCCCTTTCCAATTATGCCGTGCTTGCAAATCTGCTTTCCGAAGATGAAACCGAACGGTCAGCCGAGGTGGAACGGTTGAAACGGCACATTGACGTCGCCCATCAGCTTGGAATCCCTATGATGCGGCACGACATCTCCTCTTTCCGCCGCCCGCTGGAGCAGAACACACCGCTTGCCTTTGAGAGAGTCTTCCCATGGGCGGTCGCGTGCACACAGGAGCTTGCCGATTACGCCGCACGTTTCGGCATCACGACGCTTGTGGAAAATCACGGCTTTTTCTTCAACGGATCTGACCGGATGATCCGGTTGATTGACGCAGTCAATCGCCCGAACTTCGGATTATTGCTTGACACAGGTAATTTTGTCTGTGTCGACGAAGATCCCGTAGTTGCCGTCAAGAAGTGCGTCGGTCTTGCAAAAATGGTCCATTTGAAGGATTTTTACATACGCAAAGCCGAACGCCTGACCGGTGTCGGCGGACTTTTCCGCTGTGATGCCGGCAATTGGTTCTCTACCAATTCGGGTTCCTACATGCTCCGTGGATCCATCCTTGCGCAAGGCGATCTCGACGTATGGGAAATTCTGCGCATTCTGAAGGGTGCTTCTTACGCCGGATTCGTTTCTGTTGAATTTGAGGGAATGGAGCCCGGTGAAATCGGATCGGATTACGGTATATCTGCCGCCCGCTACATGCTGAATCGCGTTTGATTCTCAATAAAACGAAAAAAACAGCGCAAACCGCATTTCCTCCATGGTTTCCATGGAAGGATACAACGCGGTATGCGCTGTTTTTTCACTGCCTTTGCTTCTGCATTTTTCCTGTTTTGCCAAAAGCACTCTCACTACTAAAAAATATTCGGTGCAACCCTTCTTTTTATGTTGCCGCGATAAACAAGATTCACCCCTAAGAAAAACAAAGTTCTAAGCGGGTGCTTTACCATTCGCTTGTTGCAAATCGTTCTCGACAGGATGTTCTTAACAGAGTACAGTTCCTCATATACCCGCCAGTATTGTTCGGTAACTTCATCGGCAGTAAAGTGCGGTGTATTCAGCACCGACTTGGATGGACGGTATTCCAAAATATTTTGGTCGACAATCCGTCCCGTTTTGTTCATTTCCTTATTGAGCGGCGTACCGGGTATCGGCGTGTAACAATAAAATTTCGGTGCAATGATGTTGCTTCTTTTAATAAATGCAATCGTCTCGTCCAAGGACTCCTTTGTATCCGTGTCCAAACCGATGATCATCTCGCTTGCGACTTCTATGCCTGCGTCATTGACTTTTTTGATCACACGGATATAATCGTCCGGATCCGCCCACGTTTTATTGATGTCCTTCATTGCATCCTTAACGATACTCTCAAGTCCAAAACTCAAAACATAACACCCACTGTCAGCAACAGCCTTCAAAAGCGCAGCGTTATCCGCAATCTGGATGGCGCATTGGCTCATCCACCGCATTTTAAGCGGTTTAATCTGTCTGCAAAGCTCAAGCATATACGCAGGATCGGAAACAATATTGTCGTCGACAAGCAAAAACTCCTTAAACCCGAGCTTTTTAATGTATTTGATATCCCTGATCACTTCATCAATGTCACGGCGGATATACCTGCCCTTGCAAAGGCTCGCTATCGTACAGAATTTACAGGTGTTCGGGCACCCCCGTCCTGCCTGTACCGGCAGAAAATTCCCTATTTTCTTCTGAGTCACCAGTTCGTACTTCGGGAGCGGAAATGAAAGTGAGGTCAGCGGTTTTTCGTAAAACTTTTTGAGTTCACCGTTCTCAATATCATGGCAAAGCTGTGCAATTGTTTCTTCCGAGTCACCTATCATAACGCTGTCGCAGTATTCTATCGCAACTTCGGGAATCAGACTGACCATCGGTCCGCCCATAAACACGATTTTACCGCGCTTTTTGAATTCTATCGCGATGTCTTTCGCTCTCCTTGCGGCGTGCCCGACACCGCCGATGCCGATTACGTCGCAGTCAGTGTCCCAAGGTATGTCTTCGATGACCTCAAGGCAAATCTCACTCGTCCATCCATCGGGCAGAAGCGCAGACAAAAGCGGATGCGCAAGCCCGACAAAGTACAGTTTCCTCTTTTTCAGAAGCTTCCCTTCCTCGTCGTAAATGGTCGGCTGGATAAATAAAATTTTCTTGTTCATATCAAAACTCCTAATCAGGACAAATGATCAGTCTCAGATACTGAAAAAATATCTTTGCAGCACCTCTTCTTACGCGCCTATACACCTTTTTTCCGTAACATGATTTGATGAATTTTCGTTGTTTGGCGTTTGCGGAGGTTTTTAAGTATGTCCTTACGATATGGTAGTAATAAAGCCTTTTGCTCATCTTCAATGGCTTAAAAACGACGTGTGCCATGTCCCAGCATGCATAGTTCTCTCTTTTTTCGGTAATTTCGTATCCATATTCGTCATAAAGCGGTGTCCCCGGCATCGGCGTAATGGGCTGAACATTCACAAGCGGGTGCTCAAAGGCATTCAAATGATTGATGAGCGTGTCAAAGTCCTCTTTGACCCAATCCTCACCGACGATAAGCCCACTGTAGCACTGCAACCCGTTACGCTCAAGAATATTGACCGCCTTGACGTTTATCTCTACATTGGTCTTTTTGGTATAATCGGAAAGCTCGGAATTTTTGAACGATTCAATCCCGACAAAAAACGCGTCAAAACCATGACGGTGCAGCAAAACGATCATATCTTCGTTTGCAGCGATAAAATCGGCTCTGCCAAAAGCTATATAATGTTTGTTGATTCCGCGCCTTTCAAGTCCCTCAACAAATTTCAGCAACCGCTCGCGGGAGACCAAAAAATCGTCGTCGACAATAAAAACGTTTTTTTCTTCGATCATTTCCAATTCGTCCAAAACCTGGTCGATATTCCGGACGCAATAATCGCATATTTGCGTACAGAAACAAAATTTGCACTTATACGGACAACCGAATGAGGTTTTTATCGTGGCGCATTTGTTGTGGTAAATATAGTTGTAATTGTCTCTGTATTTTTTTGTTATCGCTCTGTCGGGAAACGGCAAATCGCCGTTTACGATCTGCGGTTTTGCCCTGTTCTCAATATATATACCGGGGATGGCGTCAATGTCAATATGCGGAAAAGAATTCGCAATCCGGACAAGCGTCTTCACGCCGTTTGCCCACAAAATATAATCAATATTTGGATCAACAAAGTCGCACGGAACGACTTCCGCATGCACACCGCCTGCGCACACGATTATATTTTTATTGTATTCCTTCACAATTTTCGCATAATCCTTCAATACACCGACAGTCGTTATGTATGCGGTCATACAGACCATATCATAATTTTTCTGCTTGAGGAAGTACACCAGCGGCCTTTTTTCGAGAATCATATCGATAAGGTCTACCTCGTGATTGTTTGCTTGAAGACTTGAAGCGGTATATTCAAGGTCTAACGGCTCGCAAATCATAAAGCTTTGCAGATTGATCGACCGTTTCGGTGTGTTCGGACGCACAAGCAATATCTTCATACATCCTCCTTAAAAACCCTGTAATCGGTTGATATTGGCTTATATTGTATATGCTTTGCCAACTTTTTGTTTGCGGCGTTCACAAGCTTGCAGGAATGGTGCAAATATGCATACAGCATGGTGTACTCTGCACCGAGCTTCAGTTTTGATTCGTCCGCGGTCTGTCCGAAATCTATTGTCTTAAATCCCTTCTCGATACCGTATCTGACAATTTCAAGAAGTATTCTGTGGTAAGTATCATAGATATTGTTGTAACGATAGTCCACGCCGACAAATTCAAAAATCAGCTCCGTACCGTTTTCCAGCATTTGCCCGAATCCAACCACCTTGTCCTGGTTTTTCAACACAAAGATTTTGAAAAACTTCCCTCTGAAAAATGCAATCGGCAGCTTTTCAACGCGTATCCGCGATTTATTGTAGACCTGCAGATAGCAATCGTACATTTCATCGGTAAACTGCGCATTATCCGTCAGATACTCTATTGTCAACGGACCGGACTTTTTCAGACACTTGGTATAACGGTACCGATAACTGCTCCGCAGACTGTTCAAATACTGCGAAAAAGAGTCATACCGGTTCATCCAGATACATTTGGGACAGGTCAGACCTTTTGCAAAATCATGTGCATCCTCATCACCGAGATTGAGAAATATTTTCGGACCCTTGATTGTCTTTACAAAGTCCATGACTTCAGTCAAATGCCTGTGATACGCAACACCGGGTCTTGTGACGGAAAGCGGAACGTATACGAGCGTCATTTTCGTAAACAGATTCCACCTTGTAAACATCGCCAGGTTGTACTTTTTTCTGACGTAGGTCATAAAAACCGAATCCAGGATACCGTCCGCATAAAGCATATAATACTTTTGTCCGCACTGATCCACACGTTCCATAAAAGCCAAAAATTCTTTGGAGAGATACAGATTGTCGCCGATAACGCTGTCCCATTCGTCGGGTATCTCAGCGACAGCAGCATACTCTTTAATAGTTATCATCATTTCACCTCATACACGACAAATTTCCGCTCGACATTTTTCAAAAGATACCGGTTGACCGCCATGGATTTTTCATTGTTTCCCCACACGAAATTTGTCTCTATGGTTTCGTAGTTTTGAATAAACGCACCCATCGCCCGCAAAAGTGCGACAGTTGCAATCCCACGGTATTCTTCCTTTACACCAATACTGTTAAGTTTTACACGTTTGATTTTGCTTTTGAAAAGCGTATATCTCATCGCAATACCGAAAAGGCTGTTTTTTCTGCCCTTTTTGAGAATCTCGTTGTAGTCAGGGTGCCAGAACACAAAACCAACAACCTCACCGTCCGCCTCCGCAAACAGAATATTTTCGGGTTTCAGAAAGAACGTCATCGGCTTCAGCAAATCATAAAAATGTTTTTCGTCCGTTTGCGAAAAAAGAAAGGTCTTGCCTATCGTTTGGTTGCAGATTTTCCGAAAAACCTCTGCCTCCTCTTCAAAACGCCTAAAATTCATTTTTCTGATCGTCAGTGAACATTTTCTTTCGGGCAAATTTTTCAATACGGCGGACGGATTGCCTGAAAATGCGAAAAGCGTATGCTGCGCATAATCTGCAAAATATTCGCAATAATATGGCTTTGAATAAGTCGAATCGAAGGTGTTCGGACGCTCCATATGCTCGCTGAGTCCAACGCCGTAGCTAAGATGACCGTTAAGCCCGATGATGACACGTTTTAAGCCGCGTTTTGCGGCAAAGTCTTTGACATATTCCATAAAGAGCCTGACCTCTTTAACGGCATTCTCGACGGCTTCAAAAAAGGCAACCTGTAAATAATCGTCTTTGGGGTTATGTATCAGCAACGCCTCAACCATTATTTTTCCGTTTTCTATGCCCTCGACAGGATAAATATCAATGGTTTTGGCAAACGATGTTTCCTGATTCAAAAGCATTTCCAACGTAAACTCAGCGGTGGAAACGTAATACGGGTCGTCTTTATATAAACGCTCTCTGAAATCACGGAACGCTTTTTTCTCTTTATTGGTTTTTACAAGCAAAACTTGCATTCAAATCCCCTTTAATGATCGAATCATGTTTTTTCCCGATTTTTTGTTTTCAAATTGGGATATATTACACTTGTATTGTACTATAATTCGAAATATTGTCAAGAGCTTTTCAAAAATTTAGCTTTTAAGAACAAAATCAAGCGTCGAATTTTTGACATTTTGGAACAATAAACGTTCTACCCGGCAATTCAAGGGGGCAGCATCAGAATTGGTCTACTGACAGAGAAAATGCCGACCAAACGTGTCTTGCATCATAGTTTTTTACTTTTTGAGCGACACAACAAAATCGGACATACCCACAGCTTCTCACAAATGCTTGGTGCAATCACCTCAAACTGATGAGTTTTTTGTGGATATGTCCCATCTTTTTTATTTTGTTGAACTATAAATATCCTCTTCCTCGTGCGTGCTCTCCGACAGAGACCGCAAAACCGTTACGCTGATCAGATCGTAAAAGACTGTTTCCGGGAAATCGGTGCAAATCTTCTCCCAAGAGACAAGATAAGGATGCCGCTTGTGTGTAACATCTTTACTCCGTGGCTTACCGGGCAACGATCCCGGTGTCCAGCCGTCACTGTACATATAATGACACCACCGGACATGTTCCAACTCCGCCAAACCGGAAAGTAGCGGGTTCCGATGCAAAAACGCCGCCATATCTTCCGCCTGCCCGGATGCCCGGATGCGGATAATCTCGTCCTCACAACGCTCCAAGTAACGGCGTACTTCTCCCGGCTGATAAGTAATCGCTTTTTGACGCGGCGTACCGTCAAAGAGATAACGTTCGTAAAAGAATCGAATGTAATCCTGCTTGCAGACGGCATGCTCCGCCTGGGCACGGGTTGACTCGCGCGCATATTCACTTGTACGATTCCACTCATCCCATGCAAGAGTGTCTTCCGCTCCTACGGAAATTCCCTGCTTTTCGCTCTCGCGCAGTGCCTCATCTTCTCCCTCAGCAAACAAGGTATACCAATGATTCATGCACACCGCAAGCCGATCGGAACCGTCAATCACACGGTCCTTCAATAATTTTGCGGCATCCGGAATTACGGTGGTATTCTCCATGCGGCAAACATCGCACAGCGCCGCAAATCCGTTTTCAGCAGAAACGACAATCGGCACATGACGGAACAGCTTACTCATCTTTCGCATAGCACCCATGGCAACGACAGGGTCGCGGAAACACACCGCAATGTAAGTAAACGATTTCTCACGCAATACCTCGTCAAACTCTGCCGTTTTGACATCAACGCAATGAAAATTGATCTCAGCCGCGCGGTAGATCTCCGGATACAGCGCATAAAAGCGACTCTCCGCCTTCGGATCGCAGTCGTATACATCCAGGTAAATTCTTCCGCCCCTGCCGATCACACCGACATTGACAGCCTGCAACAGGAACTGAACACCGATAGTATTACAGCCGACAACGGCAAGATGCACATCCCATACCTCGGTGCGGTCCGGTAAAACCCCAGGCAAAATGCGGGAATAGTTCACCGTATGGAGCGGAACATGACGCAACACGTTACGAACCGCCAGGACATCCTCATCAAACAAATGCAACTCCGGTTTATACCGATCCCCTTTTTCGTTTCTGTAAAACGCTTCATAATAGTCACGAATCAGAGAACGAATATGCGGATCTGCGCAGCGGATCCGGCAACGAATCCGCACGAGATGACGTCGGTCGGAAGAAGTCTGCGCTTTCAGACAATCACAAAACGTCATAAATGCCGACAGGTTTTCAAAATCATCTTCATAGAGGAAATTGACGGACTTCGCATCACTGATCCGAAGACCCGAAAAGTCCTCCCGCAGCCACAAAGCCGGGGAATCAAACGTACGGCAGTGAACCAGCAAAATTCCCTTGCGCACCATTTCCAGGCGCTCTTCCCTTGCAACCACGCGGTTGCACAGAACCACCACACGCTTCCCTTCCAGGCTGAGATTCGCACTGTAATGCCGACTGCGGTCGTTATATCCAAGCACAATATGCAGTTTTCCAAACCACGTGGCAGTCAGGCGCAACACATATGTCCGACATGGCAATTCAAAAACGCAGAAAAGGAAATACAGGGATGTTCCCGGCGCCAGCCAACGGGCAAGCCGCCACACAAAATTGTCGGGATTGAGAGATACCGGTAACAGAAAGAACAAACGAAATGAAGCATACAGTGCATTTCCCACATCACCGACGGCACGAAGCGACTGTGGAATCGCAAGCAGGTAACCTATTACTCCGGTCAGCAATGACACAAGAGCAAGAGAGGGCAACAGAACACCACGCAACTGTCTTTCACGGAACTTCAAGTAACATCCTCCCCCCTTATGTTGTCCGTACACATCCAGTGTACTCTTTGCTTAGTGTACCACATTTTTGCCATTTTGTCAATCATTTTTTATGAAAATGACCCATACGGCATTGCGCAAAACGAAAAGTCCACCCAAAGGCAGACTTTTCTGTAAAATCTTTTGCGAAATTCAAAATTCATTTTCCGGTAGAACCGAATCCGCCCTGACCGCGCACGGTATCAGACAGTGTTTCGGATTCCACGAAATCAGCCGACACATATGGTGTCAGCACCAACTGTGCCACGCGCTCGCCAGGCAAAACAGTCTGCGATACGGTTCCCTGGTTGTACAGGGCAACCATGATCTCGCCCCTGTAATCGCTGTCAATCACGCCGACCTTATTGGCGGGTGCAAGCCCTCTCTTGGTCGCAAGACCGCTTCTTGCATAAACCAAACCGACAAGACCCTGCGGGATCTCCATCACGATGCCGGTATGAACCAATGCCGTTTCTCCGGGCGCAATGGTAACTGCTTCGCCACATGCGTACAAATCAGCACCGGCTGCGGATGCAGAACCGTATGTCGGAAGGACCGCGTCCGGAAGAAGCTTCTGTATTCTTACACGCTGAGATGCCATTTCCCGTTCCTCTCACTTCTGTTTGAGTAATTCATCAATTTCATTCTGCGCCTTCTTGTTCTTATTATAATACGAAGAAAGCGATTTATTGTTGTTTTTCACAGCAAAGCAATAAGCATAAACCAAATTCCAAAGTTTTGGCAAACCGTCGCAGAATGCAATACCGGGGTCAAACACAACGGTATCATAAATCAACTGAATCATGTCCCAGTCATCCTGCGTGTCAGACACCTTGGAACCGAGAACATTTTCATAATACGCAGGCTGTACAATGGTATTGGAATAAAACGCCATCAACTCGATCGCCTCACCAACCATCTTTTCATCCTGAACGGTATACGGAATGGCAATCAGCGTTCCCCAGTTGACATGTGCATACTGCTCCTGCGCGCTGTCATATTTGGGAAGCGGCAGAATACCGTATTTGAAAGAAGCGTCCTGGAATTTTTTAGACAGGAAAGTCTGCGTGAACAGAATGTTTCCGTCCGCAAAATTCATGTTGACTTCCTTGTTATCGCTGTCACCGTATCCCCAAATATAGCTCTGTTCACGTTTGCAAAGTGTTTTCAGCTTCTCAAACAGCGTTTCCGCCTTGTCACTGTAAAGGGAAAGCTTATATGCGCCGCCAGCATCTTTGGTCAGCGTATAGATTCCGCATGCCTGCTGGAAGGAAGTCGCATTGGCATCCCACATGCAGGCAAACCCATAACGGTCCTTGTTATCGTTCTTACCGTCACCGTTCAGATCCTGATAGCCATATTCCGTCATACGCATAAATTCGTCAAGCGTCCAATCACCGTTCCGCACGGTCTGATAGGGTGCCTCCAGTCCGACGTCCTTCAGCATTTTCTTGTTGAAATAAAGAATATTCAGCGTATAGGAACAGATGTCCCCAAGACCCATATACATCTTTCCGTCAAGTGAAAGCGCTTCCATCTGATCGCGGCTCCAGTAATCGCGCGAAAGATCAATACCGGGCATATCCGAAAAATCTTTCACGTAAGACTGCGAGATAAACGTCGCAATATTGTAATACGGATGCGTTACGACAAGCTGATATTCATCATCGTTTGCTTTCAGCGAGGGGAGAAGCATTTCCAACTGCTCGTGTCCGGTTACGACATTCGCGACGTCCGTATACTTGATTCTGATTCCCAGTTGGTCTGCAACCTTGGAATTCATTTCAAAAATAGCGTCGTTCAGCACTTCCCCCTCCGATTTCTCGGCATAGAACCAGCTTCCTTTCATATTCTCGTAAACGAGCATACGAAAATCCTTGTCATAGTTCTGTTTTTCGATATTCGGAACCTTCTGACCGTTTTCTGCGGTCTCCACTGCGTTTTCTTTGCTTTCATTGGAATTGTTGTCATCTTTACCGTCATTCCCGGCTGCGCAGGATGCAAACACAGACAGCAAAACCGAAAGCAACAGTAAAACGGAAATAAGTTTTTTCATGGATCATATCCTCCTAAAGTGATGGCAACAGTATAGCACAAAGCCAAACCGTTTTCAAGTGCATTTTTCAAAAAATTGCACAAAAATCTCACAAAACCAACACAGAGCAAAATCAGTTATGGTAATCCCGCAATATCGCGTGCAAGATCAGCGACCGCGCGGGGACTGGTTGCCCATGAGGTACAGATACGCACTGCAAGGCTGTCATCGTCCACTGCTCCCCAGTCAGAAAAAACATATTTGCGCGAGAGAATCTCCAACTGCTCCTTTGTAAACACCGGAAACTGCTGATTGGTGGGGGAGTCGTACAGAAGCGGAATATTGCGTGCCTCCAATGCGGCACGAATTTTCAACGCGGAACGCACAGCACCGGCGGCAATTGCGGTGTACAACTGATTCTCAAAGAGCACATCGAACTGTATTCCCAACAGACGTCCCTTAGCAAGCATCCCCGCGCGGTGCTTGACAAAATAGCGGAAATCCTTGGCAATTGCCGGCTGCAAAATGACCAACGCCTCCCCGAAAAGCGCGCCGACCTTTGTCCCTCCGATATAGAAAGCATCACACAGTGCGCAAAGGTCCGGGAGCGTCACATCGTTTGCAGGTGAAGCAAGTGCATACCCCAAACGGGCGCCGTCCACATACAGATACAGCCCGTACCGGTCACAAACCCTGCGCAAATCCGTCAACTCCGCCTTTTTATAAAGGGTCCCGTTCTCTGTCGGCTGCGACAGATATACCATTCCCGGCTGCACCATATGCTCCGGCGCGGCATCGTCAAAATGAGAAGCACACAGCGCCGCAACGGCATCTGCGGTGATCTTTCCGTCCTCGGACGGCAAGGTCAAAATTTTATGCCCGGTTCCCTCCACCGCGCCGGTTTCGTGCACATTGATATGCCCGCTCTGCGCCGCAATCACCCCCTGATAAGGGCGCAGTGCCGCATCGATCAGGATCACATTGGTCTGTGTTCCCCCAATCAGGAAATGGACCGCGGCATCTTCCCTGCCACAGGCAGCGCGGATGCGTTTGGCTGCCCGCTCACAATAAATGTCCGTGCCGTATCCGGACGTCTGTTCATAGTTGGTCTCTGTCAGGCGGCGAAGAATCTGCGGGTGCGCCCCCTCTGTATAGTCGCTGTCAAACCGGAACATCCTTTACCTCTCCTTTGGCGTCGCCGATAATTCTTTTTTCAGGACGTACAGCTCTGCGTCATGCGGATTCAGGAGCTGCTCCGGGATTTTCCCGACACTCAGCCGTCTGCCAGAGAAGAACTTATATGCGGTATAATCCTGCGCACCGATCAAAGACAGATCAAACGAAATTTTCCGCATCTGATCCTCCCAGTTGTAGAGCGCCAGATAGCATGTATTTTCATCGATACGCGCCAATGCCGCGCTCGGATACGGAAGCTCAAAAAGATCCAGCGGACGTCCGGCTACACCGGTCGGCGGCAGAATGGCGGTAATCAGCTTTCTCCTTGCCGGGCTCAGATTTTCCAGCTCTTCATTGTGAAGTACCGAACCGCCGGACATTGCGACCGTAACTGCCCACAGCTTTGCCTCGCTGTAAGTACAGTTGTACCCGTCTCCCCTGTCCCAGTCACGTACGACAATGCCGTCCGGATCATTGCAGAAATCCACCCCATGGTAAAACCAACGGCGCAGAATGGTGGATGCCGCTCCCTTCATGATCTCCCAGTAAGAGGGATTGGTTTCCGCCTTGCCCCAGATAATGTCACAACTGACCCGTTGTGCGTCAAAAATGCCGGCACATTCCAGAATCGGCGCACCGCAGGAAAGAAGCACCACCTCATCTCCCACCGCGTCACGGACGGTCTGCATTGCCTTACGCAGAAGCGCAACGCAGTAATCGCTCCGGAACCGCACCGCCTCCCGCGCGTTAGCGGTAAAGTGGCGCACGGTTGCGGCAATAAAGTCGATCTTGTAATAATCCACCTTGTATTTTTCGGTCAGATCACGGAAAGTTGTGTAAAGATGCCGGAAAAACGCGGGATTGTCAAGGTCAAACGGATGAACGCCGTTCATTGTCACTTCATCCATACGCACCATATCGGACAGCGCCTTGTAGTGCTCGGAATTTTCACCGATCAGAAACGGGGCAAGCCATAACCCGAACTTTTGCCCGTTCCGGTGAACATGATCCGATATCGCGCGCATTCCGTTCGGAAAGCGCTCCGTATCCGTTTCCCATATGCCGCAAAACGGTCTGCTTTTTTGCCAGCCGTCATCAATCTGGACAAGGTTGGCGCGCTGACCGTCCAGGCGATCGCAAAGCATATCCGATGCACGCAAAATACGCTCCTCGGTTACATCCGAAAAGTAGCAGGACCATGAGCAGAACCCCACCGGAATGTCCTTGAGCGGTCGGGTATGATTGTAAACAGCGATACGATCCGCATAATCTGCCAGCGCGGTCTGCCAATCCGCCTCGCTGACAAAAAAGCGCTCCAACGTCAAAGGTCGGTCGGCAAACACAGGCTTGTCTTCCAACTCATAGTGGAAAGAAACGCCTTCCCAATCATAGTACACCCAGGTATAAAAACGGTGCGCAGTCACAAAGCCAAGGGTTACAGTCTGATCGCGATCCATGTTGCGCAGGACGATCACATCCTTGATTTTTATTTTTGTCTGCCTGTTGCACCGCTCCACCGTCACAATATCATTGGTGGAGGTTGCGTTGTTAAACATACGAACATCCCCTGTCAAAAAGCACTTGCGGAAACGGTAGCGAATCTCTGCATAATCCAAAGATACCTCATCATCCACCGAAAGAACCGGAACAACCGTACCATCCGATTCCTCACACATGCGGACACAAACGCCCCCTGCACGGGCAATACCATTGACAAACGGTACACGGGCAGCCTCTTTGCCCGTCTCTTTGATCCATAATTCCGTATTCGAAACTGTACGCAAACCGTTTTTTCTGTTTTCCATCCTGCAATCTCCTCTGCTCTGTGTTCCGTCAAAAGATTTTTTTGATCCATCCCATACCGGCACCGAAATGGGGCTGAACCGTTTGCGCTCATTATACCATGAATGGATTGCGATTGCAAGCAGAAAAACAAAATATCCGCCTGCCAAATCTCTTTTGAGAGAATGGCAGACGGATCTGCTATGGAATGATTATCCGTTTGTGGAGTAGTTGGGAGCCTCTTTGGTAATGGAAATATCGTGCGGATGTGACTCGCGCAAGCCTGCACCGGTAATCCGGACAAAGTGGGCATTGTGACGCAAATCTTCAATATTGTGCGCGCCGCAGTATCCCATACCGGAGCGCAGACCGCCCATCAGTTGGAATACCGTATCCGACAAATATCCCTTATACGGCACACGTCCCTCAACGCCCTCCGGAACAAGCTTCTTGTTGCCCTCCTGGAAGTAGCGGTCTTTAGACCCCTTCTCCATAGCGGCAAGGCTTCCCATGCCGCGGTAGACCTTGAAACGACGTCCCTGGTACAGTTCTTCCTCGCCGGGGCTCTCCTGGCAGCCGGCAAACAACGAACCGATCATCACTGTGTGCGCACCTGCGGCAATCGCCTTGGTCAGATCTCCGGAATACTTGATACCGCCGTCCGCGATGACCGGAATACCGTACTTTTCGCCGACTTCTGCCGCCTGCAGAATCGCAGATACCTGCGGCACACCGATACCGGAAACGATACGGGTCGTACAGATCGATCCGGGACCGATTCCGACCTTTACCGCATCGGCGCCCGCTTTGATCAGATACTCTGTTCCCTCAGCGGTTGCAACATTTCCGGCAATGATCTGCGCATCCGGGTACTTGTTCTTGACCTTCTGCAATGCAATTACAATGTTGCGGGAATGTCCGTGCGCGGAATCCAACACAAGGAAATCGGCGCCGGCATCCAAAAGTGCTCCTGCTCTGTCAAGCACATCGGCAGTCGCACCGATTGCCGCGCCGCACAGCAGACGTCCCTGCTTGTCCTTGGCAGAATTCGGGTACTTGACAACCTTTTCGATGTCCTTAATAGTAATCAGACCGCGTAAAACACCGTGCGTATCCACGATCGGAAGCTTCTCGATTTTATGTTTACGCAAAATTTCTTTCGCTTCTGTCAGTGTCGTTCCGACCGGTGCCGTCACAAGGTTCTCCGAGGTCATCACATTTTTGATGGGTTGATTGAACTCTTCCAAAAATTTCATATCGCGGTTGGTAATAATACCGATCAGATGTCCCTCCGCATCGCATACGGGAACGCCGGAAATGCGGAATTTATGCATCAGTGCTTCCGCCTCTGCGACCGTATTGTCCTGCCCAAGCGAAATGGGGTTGGTGATAACACCGTTCTCACTCCGTTTGACACGATCTACGTGATCCGCCTGCCGGTCAATCGGCATGTTTTTATGAATGGTTCCCACGCCGCCCTCACGCGCCAACGCAATGGCAAATTCCGCCTCTGTCACGGTGTCCATCGCCGCGCTCATCAGCGGAATATTCAGACTGATCTGATTGGTCAATTTTGTGCGCAAATCAATTTCTGCCGGCAGAATTTCACTGTACGACGGAATCAGCAACACATCATCAAAAGTCAACCCCTCATAAAGAATTTTTTCGGAAAAGTTCATTTCGTCCCTCCTGCTTTTTCTTCCGCATTCCGGAATAAATTTCCATTATTGTAACACATTCACGTAGCAGTGTCAAGAGATTTGACAAAAAATCCTTTAATCCGTGGCACAAAGTAAAGTCTCAAGGCACTTCCACGTCGGAAGTTCGCATGAGGAGACAAGCAAAAATCGGATTTCTTATTTGCAGCGATCGCATCCGTGTAACCAGACAAAATATAGAGTGATAACTGTTTACGCCATTGCATAGAATGTAGCAAACAAAAACGGAGGAATTCGGAATGAACGGTAGATTTATGGGTCTGTTGTCCGGATTTTGTGCAGTGGTGCTTTTTCTGCTTTTTATAACAGGAAATCGCCAGGGTGTCATCAGCGCGGACAACGGAACCGTAAAGAAAGAAACACCGGTTATCGTCATTGATGCCGGTCACGGCGGCGAGGACGGCGGCGCATCATCAGCAGACGGATTGTGCGAAAAAGACGTCAATCTCCGCCTTTGCAGGATGTTGCAGGCGTACTTTACCGCAAACGGTTGGCGCGTCATCATGACACGCACGGATGACAGATTGCTCTATAACCGCAATGTTAATTTTAAGGGACGAAAAAAAGTGCTTGACCTTGCCGCCCGATACGCGATCGGAGAAAAATCAAACCCTACGCTTTTTCTTTCCGTTCATATGAACGCCTATCCGGCACTTCCTTCCTGTAGCGGCACGCAGGTCTGGTACTCTCCCAACCACCCGGAATCGGCGCGCTATGCCGCATCACTGCAGGCAAGTGCATCCAAAATACAACCGGATAACCACAGAAAAATCAAAGCCGCCGGTAGTTCCATCTATCTGTTACACCACTTGGAAATCCCGGCAGTATTGGTGGAAGCCGGATTTCTTTCCAACCCGGCGGAAGCCGCTTTACTCCGAAAGGAAACCTATCTCTCCTCCCTTGCCTTTTCGATTTTTTGCGGTGTCGTCGAAACGCAGGCATCCGCCGCACCATAAAAAGCACATCATAGAAAGCCTCCCGGTTTCGCAAAACCGGGAGGCTTTCAGACCGTATAAGTAAATCAGAGTATAAACCGTTGAACATGAGCAGAGAACCGGTCGGGATGAGGTTCACTTTTGTATGTCTTCGTTTTTTACGGTGCGAAGACCACAATGTACCGATTGAACTTGTTTACCGGGTCATCGGATTACTGCTGAGCGGCTTTTCTTCTCTTCTCAAAGCAAGCGCTGCAGTAAACGGGTCTGTCATCGGAAGGCTGGAAAGTTACTCTTGCCTCACCGCCACAGTCGGCGCAAACAGTGGTGAAATACTCACGGGCAGGTTTGCCGGCATTCTTCTTTGCCTCACGGCATGCCTTGCAGCACTTCGGCTTATTCAGAAAGCCCTTTTCCGCGTAAAATCTCTGTTCGCCGGCAGTGAAAACAAATTCTTTTCCACATTCCTTGCATACAAGGGTTTCGTCCTCGTATACCTTCTCGTCAGCAATTGCGTCATCTTCGTACATTGTAAAATACCTCGCTTAAATGATAAATGATTTGGCATCGGCAATCCTTTTTCCGGTATTGCCGCCGCGGTCTCCCGACGCGTCCGTGGTTTGCCGTATTATATAAATAGGCACTTTGCCTATTTATTTCAAAAATTCATCTGCCAATACCTGCCGCAATTTCCTGCGGATACGGTAAATGGCATTGGACACGGATTTTTCGCTTCTGCCCAGCTCCTTGCCGATCTCCCCCGCCGTCGCACCTGCCACATACAGCCACCAAACGCGGTTCTCGTATGCGGAAAGCTCCTCGCGAATTCTGCGGTAAAGCAAATAAAAGGTTTCTCTGGCAATCAAACCGGAAGCAACGTCTTCCGTATCCACCAACCGGTCAACATGCGGCGCGATTGCACGGTCATCGTCAATCGATACAATTTCCCCATGCCGATGGCGGCGAAAAGAACGGATAAAACTCTTCATTGCGTTTCCGACGCAGATCTTGGCATACAAACCAAACGCCACACCGTCACGCGTGCTGTCATAACTGCGGACGGCATTGCAAAACACGAGTGATGCCTCTTGTTTCATATCCTCCGCATCCTGCGCAGTCATTCCCTCCATCCGATAGGCAGAAACAGCGGCAAGGAGAAGCGGATCATAACGTTCCAAAAGCTTTCCGTAAGCAACCTGATCTCCGTTTTTGGCAAGCATCAGCAAAGAATGCAACTCCGCCTGCTCGTCAACCGTCCGATTCGGTTCCCTTCCTTCTTTTTCATCCATGCTTCTTTTCTCACCTGTTCTTCTGCTGACGCCGAATGAACAAGCACCAGCATCCTTATACAATTATACCATATTTCCGATGTTTGTCAATAGGAATTTTCTCTGTTTTTTTCACCATAATCCGACAAAACGCCAATTACATATGTACATTGCACAAATATACGACGCACTTTTTAGGCATTACATTGGATATATTAGTCAATATAGTCAATATTCTTTGCAAAAGCATCTTTATTTTCTTCTATAATAACATTCTATATTATTATTGATCTAAATAAGAAGCGTCGCCGGACAGAATCGCCATCGTACCCTTATAAACAACCTCCGGCATATCGCGGAAATGACGCGTAATCTCCTGCGCACGGTACGCAGAGTCCACCAACAAAGCGGTTTCAAAGATTACTTCCTCCTTTTCACGCATCACAAGATGCACACGGTACTTTCCGTTTCCCGTCTTCTGCACATCGGAATCCAGACTGACGCCGCGCTTGCGAAAATCCAGATAGCGCAATGCACACCGCATGCTGTGTTTCAGAATTGCAGGCAAAATATCACTTTGCAGTTCCTCCGCAACGCACCGCCCCTTTTCGCTGACACAATACAGGTCGTTCCCGAGGGCATCCTTCCCGCACACCTCAACCAGAGCGGCGTCGGACATTTCCGTAAATGCCTGCGCAAAATCCAGATACATCACATAATCGTTCTGCATCACAATGTCATTGATGGTCAGATAATCCAATGGGTAACCGATATTCTCCATCAGGTAAAGAACAAATATTTTGACATTCCGCAAGCCCCCAACCGGAGAACTCATACAGCATTCCTCCTTTTCGGGATTTCTCCCTCTTCAGCGAATTGGTCTTTATTATACCACACTTTTTCTTCAATAGCAATAGAAAAACAGTTGCAAAGCAAAAAAAAGTGTGGTATAATAAAATTGATATTTTTAAAGGATAAAGAGGAACTAACCATGGCTTATATTGCATTACTCGGCTTTGGAACAGTCGGAAGCGGCGTCGCGGAAGTACTGTCCAAAAAGCAGACTCAACTTGCAAACTATATCGGTTCTGAAGCAAGGATCCGCTATATTCTGGATCTGCGTGATTTTCCTGACAGCCCCTTCGGTCATCTGGTCATTCACGATTTTGACCGTATCCTGAATGATCCCGAAATCAGCGTGGTCGCGGAAATGATGGGCGGCTCACACCCTGCTTACGACTTCACAAAGGCATGCCTGTGCGCCGGAAAAAGTGTTGTAACCTCCAACAAGGAAGTGGTAGCAAAATTCGGAGGAGAATTATTGCGGATCGCCGCCGAGCACGGCGTGAGCTATCGTTTTGAAGCAAGTGTGGGCGGAGGAATTCCGATCATTCACCCGATGCTGACCGATTTGTCCCCCAACTCCGTAATCGCCATTGACGGCATTCTCAACGGTACCACCAATTATATGCTGACGGCAATGGCAAAGGATGGCGCGGACTATGCCGACATTCTTGCCAAAGCACAGTCGCTCGGATATGCAGAGGCAAACCCGTCAGCCGATGTAGAGGGCATTGACGCAGCCCGCAAGATTATCATTCTTTCGGCGCTTGCATTCGGAAAAATGCTTCCGCTTGAGGCGGTTCACACCGAAGGAATCACCGCGCTCACCCAGGACGATTTTTCCCGTGCACAGCAGTTCGGATTCACAATCAAGCTGATTGCCCATGCGGAGCGGAGACCGGACGGCAGGATTCTTGCCGCCGTTACGCCGCAGCTCGTCCGTGCAAGCAGTCCCCTGTACGGGATCAATGATGTTTTCAACGGCATCCTGGTAGACACCGACATGCTTGGCAAGGTCATGTTTTACGGCAAGGGCGCGGGAAAATTCCCGACCGCCAGCGCTGTCGTGGCGGATATCGCAGCAACGCTCAGTGCAAGAGAATCCAACGTGCGTGCCTCCTGGGATGATGCAAGTCAGGATGATATTGCGGATTATGCGGAATTCACCTGCGCGCGGATGGTAACACTGCGCGGAAACAAGGATGCCGCCGATGCCGCATTCGGTATCGACAATACCGCGTTTTCCGCAACCAACAATTCCTACACCTATCTCACCGCCCCCATCAGCGAGACCGTTTTCCGTGAACGTCTTGCCTCGTGCGGCGCGGAATTGATCTCTGCACTTCGGATTCTGTAAAACAATGAAGAAACTGCGAATCGGTTACACAATTATCGGCACACTGATTGTCCTGATTGCAACGGCTGGTCTTGTGATGCTGACATCCATGCTGTTCGGCAATGTCTTTTCTCTGATCTTTCCGGATGGCATTTACTGCGCCACACTGACCTCGCTCTATGTTTGTGCGTTTGTTTATTTTATTCTCCTGGAAACG
>FR890443.1:18928-37763 GCA_000433415.1 Clostridium sp. CAG:448 | reverse complement strand
CTTTTCCTGCTGATTCCGACGGTGCGTGACAAGGAAAACATTCCGCAGAAGCGGAAGATTGCAAAACGCCTGCCCGGCATCCTGATTGCCATCTGCGTGGTCGGAATTCTTTTGACCGCGTTTCTTTCCACCGGCGTCAGCAACGCCTATTCCGACAAGGGCGTCCAGTGTGTGTTTTTCGCCCCAACGAAAGAATACACCTGGGATGACGTGCGTTTCTACACGGTCGAGTGCACGGAGCAGAACGGTTTTAACATGATTCTGACCATGCAGGACGGAAAGACTTTCTCTTTTCTCAACACGGTAAACTCTGCCACCGACGGCTTCCGTGACGCTTACGGGGACCTGTACGGCTATGCGGTCTATGTGGACAAGACCCTGGGGAATCTGAATATCAGCCGCACCGTGCGCGGCGCTTCCCTGATGGAAACCTACTATAAGGAGGCCTATCCTGAGGTTTGGGAGAAAATCCTGATCATTTTGACTTCCAGGGGGGAGCTTGCCCCATGATTACACCGACTTTCCGCATTTTTGATACAGACTGTTATTGCCGGGAGTTCAGTGCGACCGTATTGTCCGTCCAACCGACAGCGGACGGAAATTTTGCCGTTGCGCTGGACCGTTCCGCCTTTTTCCCGGAGGCGGGCGGTCAACTGGCGGATGAGGGGACGCTGGACGGAATCCCGGTGACGGACGTCAGGGAAAACGAAGACGGGGTACTGGCTCACATCCTTCCCACACCGCCTGCGATCGGATCAACCGTCAAAGGCGTACTTGATTGGGATGTCCGCTACCGCAGGATGCAGAGTCATACCGGCGAACACATCCTCTCCGGCATTGCCTTCCGTACACTGGGACTGCACAATGTCGGCTTCCATTTGGGACGTGCGGATATGACCGTTGATTTTGACGGCGTACTTTCGCGGGAACAACTGAACGATCTGGAGGATGCAGCCAACCGGGCAATCGTGCAGATGCACCCTGTGCGCATCACCTTCCCCTCGCCGGCAGAGCTGGAACATCTGCATTACCGTTCCAAAATTGAGCGCACCGAAGGAATCCGTATTGTTACCATTGAGGACTGTGACGTCTGTGCCTGTTGTGCGCCGCATGTCGCAAACACCGGGGAGATCGGGTTGTTGAAAATTCTGGATGCAATGCATTATAAAGGCGGCTCCCGTCTGCATTTGTTGTGTGGGAAAGATGCGTTGGATGATTACCGCTTTCGCTATGACGCGGTAGCTTCCCTCTCCGCATCCCTTTCCGTCAAACAGAAGGACGTCTGCGACGGTGTCCTGCGACTGCGCAAGGAACTGGACGATACACGCAAACGTCTGTCCGGTGTGTTGCGGGACCTGATTCCCTGCCGTGCCACAACCGCTGTTCCGGAAAACGGAATCATTTGTCTGTTTGAAGACACCGATGACATGCTTTTCGCACGCAACCTTGTAAACGCCTGCCTGCCAAAATGTGACCGCCTCTGCGCGGTTTTTGCAGGAAACGACGAAAAAGGCTACCGCTACATCATCGCGTCTTCAACATCAAATCTGAAAGAATTGTCACCCCACCTGAATGCCACCCTCTGTGGCAGGGGCGGAGGCTCTTCCGCTATGATTCAAGGGAGCGTAAATACCGACCGTTTTCACATTCTTGACTATTTTTCTTCACTTTAACCGTGCTGATTTCATTCAACTTAGAAAACCGTGTCAACTTTATCGACTTATTTCAGGAAATCACTTGCAAATTCTCTCGCTTTCATGTATAATAGAGTGTAAGGAAAGGTGGTGCTAACGTTGGAACAATTACAAAAATTATGGCCAATCCCTTTTAAAGTAGAAAAAGGAAATCTGACAAACTTTATAGTCACACTTATCATATTCATTGTAGTGTGTGCCGTATTTGGTATTCTGATTGGTGTCCTCAGTTCAATTCCTGTTCTCGGTATCATTTTCATGATCGTGGGGAGTTTGGTTAATCTGTACGGACTTGTCGGAATCGTCCTGTGTATTCTGCGTTTCTGCGGCGTAATCTGATTTCCCGTAAAAATACAACCGTATTTTCTCCCGGCACTTTTTGAAAGCCATGAAAAAATACGGTTGTTTTTTCTGTTGCGAGGACACTTTCCGTGTCCTCGCATTTTCTATGCAGAGCCAATCAAACAATATCCTTTTTGCGCGTCCATCGGCGGCAGAAAATCACACCGATGCCAATGCAAACAACTGCCAACAATCCCTCCAAAGACAGTGCGGAACCGCATCCCTGACAACCGCTTGGCTTCTCAGTTTCATCAGTCGTCTGCGACTGCTGTGTATCGGTTATATCTCCGGTCTCATGCGCAACCGTTTCGGTTGTATCCGCTTCGGCTCCCCTTCCCATATCCAATGCAGTCAAAAGACGCATATCAGGCATGTACGTCGGTGTACCGTCCGCAGGCAAAACTTCTTTCTTCAGCGCGGATCCGATGCTGTCATACTCTTCCTGATACGATATTTTCAGGTTATCATATTCGATGGTCTGAGAACGGGTTGTAATCGCGATCTGTGAACCGGAAGCATTCAGACGTGTATTCTCAATTGCCATCAATTGCTTTCCAGCGGCATCATACAGCGTCGCCTTTCCGTAATATTTTTGCCCCGTTTGGTCGCTCTCGTAGACCACACCGGGGTTTTCCAATTTGACAAAAGCGAAAAGTGTGCCGTTTAGATACAGTCGGATCTCTTCCCCATTGTCTTCAAAGCGGAGGGTATAGAAATCGTTTTTATCGACAGAAAATCCGTCTGGGAAAGCAATTGTCTTCACTGCGGAAGCAACTGTCAAACCATCCTGTGTATAACGTTTGATGCGGATTTCCAAGCCGTCCTTCTGCGGGAACACCCCCAGACCGCTTCCGCTGATGGAGGAACCTCCCAAACTTCCGCCGTTTTCCGCATACCAGTCCCACTCAAAATAGTTAAAACACTGAATGATTTCCTTATTCGCAGCCGCCGAGTGCGCCGGGTTATATTTACGCAACGTTCCGGGCATTTCTCCGCGGATATAAACGGCACTGTTCCCGTAGTCAACCGGTCGTAGGTCAATGGATACGGAATAGGTTCCCGTGACATCTGCCCAGGTGCGCAGATCGGTATAACCGGTCTGCCGGACATAGTTGTTTCCCTTTCCTTCCAGAATCTGTGCAACGCTTGTGGTACTTCCCCCGACAAACTCAAAGTAGTCCGCTACAGAAGTTGCGTTCAGATATTTTCCCGCCGGCAGGTCATCAAAGGAAAAGATTGTATCTATCAAACGTTCCAGAATCTCCCCCTTGACGGTAGTATCCGGATACATATCCACACGCACGCCGCCGTTTCCGGTTGCGGCAACCTCGCCCTTGGTAAACGTCGGCAACCGATAGGAAGTATCGTAGAGCGCAACCGTATCGCACCGATAATCAAAGCTGTAGCGGTCATTGGGAGCGGTATCCCCGGTGTCCATAAACGCCATCAGATCTCCGCCCACATCAACGGAATTGTCCGCCCATTTGAAATAGAGCTGTGTACAATTTCCCTCAATCCCCAGCAGAGACTTTGCGACACGGATTGCCATATAAGTCCCGTCAATGCAATAATAGCCTCCTCCGACCGTTTGCAGTGTACCGTCATCCGAAATTCTGTCAAGCGTCACCACGTAGGAATCTCTGCTCCGGTTCAGCACATAGTCAAAGCCTCCCCAACCGTTCAGTCTGTTCCCGTCAACATCCAAGAACAAGTTCATCCAATTGGTTCCGTCATCCACAACAATACGGTTGCGGCACTCTACCATAAAGTAGAAATACTGGCTGTCCTGGGACACCTTTGCATAATCAAAGTCGTTTCTTCCCGTGTTATTGATATAGCCATAATCGATATCGTAAGACCGGGAATTGCGCAATTCCGTATCGCCAACGGAATCCATATAGCACAGACCAATTTTATCCCATGTTGTCTTGTCATAAATGTCCACAGTCGACTGATGATCGGCAACCGGTGTTTCCGCGATGCCCTTGAAGCGTCGGATATAATCCGTCATCTGATAATAAAAATTGTCTCCGATTCCCTCGCCGTTTACATTCCGCATCGGTTCGCCGTCGCGTGAATACTGGCAGTTGAACTGGTCCACATACTCAAAATTCGTGCGGGCATTGATAAATATACTCTGATTGTCTTTATAAAAACATCCTGCAATCCACTCATTCCATCCGGTCAGCATCATTACAAACGGGTCGTCTTTTGCAACCTGCTCCCGGACAAGTGACTGCATCGCTTCAAAGGAAAATGCAAATCCCTTACCCTGTGCAGCATCCTGGGTCAGACTGAATCCCAGATCCTGTCGAACAGAGCTTGCAGGCTGTTTGCCGTTGACATAACTGCGCCCCTTATTGGTAGTCGGGTGATGTCCCATACAAACGGCAAGCGCTTCGTATTTTCCGTTTTTATTACGTCCCCATCCACCGTTCACCAACTGATAGGTTCCGTCATTCTCCAAATACTCCTGCATCCACGGCCAGTAGCCGTCCTGATCGACCCACGCCCAGGATCCGCGAATGGTAAACTTGTTTTCAATTTTACGCAACAACACCGGAGAAAGACCGGATTTGTTGCCGAAAACCAACGGTTTTCCTTCCCATTCGAAAAACAATTCCTTGTATTTATCCCAGTTTTCGTCCGAATAAACCGTCGTAAACAGTGTTTCCATATGGCTCTCAAAGGTTTTTGAATTGTCACCGGTGAAAAATACAATCTGCGGTGTCTCCCCACCTTCCTTGCGGATCTGCAGCCAGGTGTCAAACAGCGTCATGTGTCCGTTGATAAACGTCTCGGCATTGGAAATATCCAAAAAGATAAAATCCACTCCCGCAGCCTCCAACATATAGGCGTGCTTGCGATAAACCCAGGCGTCGGTATTCAGATAGTAACCAAAGTACGGCTCTGCCCAATACGCCTCGCCCGCTCTTTTTTCGCTGAAATACTGCTTAAATCCTTTCAGTCCCAGTTCCAGATACAGTTTTGTATTGTCCTGTACATGAACACCGGCACCGACCCAGCAAAGGAAATAGAACAATCCGACATATCGATTCGGGTTTGCCTCCCCCGCCTCTGTCGCAGTTGCGGTTGTACGCCCCAGGTCATCCACAGCGCTCCACGTTGAATAGTCAATCAACCGTTTTTGTGAACTTCCCGGCAGAGAATCGTCCACTTCCACTGAAGAAAACTCAATATTATCCACATAGCCATCCAACTGGTTCAGGTAAAGCTCCCAATAACCTGTAACATCCAACTGACTCTCATTGGTTTCCGCAATCTGTTTTCCGTCGGCATCAAAAAAGCCCAGCCATCCCTTCTTCCAACCGATCCGCAGGATCTCGCGGTCCTCACAAAGCAGGATCAATTCGTCCCGGTTTTCCTTCACATAAAAGGTCTTCGCCTGTTCAAGTGAAACATCAAACGGAATCTGTGCTTCTGTACCGGTCAGAAAATCCTTGACGGTCAATTGACCGCTTCCGTCAAAGGTAATCCAAATGCCTCTTCCCTCTTCCGGATTCACGACAGTACGCGAAGTACGTAACCCCAGGGTCACATTTCCACCCACAAGACAAAGGTCAAATTTCAGATATCCTTTTTCAAGTCCGTAATCATCACCAAGGCAAACAGCAGAACCAAAAGAAAACGCGCTCCCCTCTTTGCACCGCAAAACACCGTCAGTAACAAGCATTGTAGTGCGGTCACTGATGGCAAGTGCGTAATCGGAAGCATAGTAGCTCAATCGTGATACGGAAAAATCGTATCGATGGACAACCATTGTGCGCTGATTGTGATCGTAACCGCCCTCGTGATGCACAATGTTTACGCCGTCGTAAGTACGTTGCTCTGTCTGCGCTCCGACCTGCAAAAAACAACTGAAAAGCAGCGGAAGCACTATCAAAGCCGTCAGAAGCACGCAAAATAATCGCTTTGTCATTTTTGTCATTTCTCCTTTTTCAATAGTTTACACGCACAAGCAACATATTATGATCCGTCACCCGATCGGATGTCGTATCCCGGGTATACACGTCGGTGATACGAACGGGCGCGGTATACAACAAATTGTCAATAGACCTATCGGCATACGTCAGGAGCGAACTGTTTGCATAACGCACCCAGGGCAGGATACGTTCAAACTTATCCGGATTGGTGTTAAAATCGCCGCAACAAATCCACGGCGTCCGTTGCCCCTTCAGAATGTCGCCCAGGCAACGCATGGTTTCGGTATTGGCTTCATCGCTTTCCACCGACAAATGGGTATTGAACAGTGTCAGCTCTCCGATGCGGACATACCCGCAGGAAGTCCCCTGTGTAGCAATCCGGACCGGATAATTAAAAGTTTGTGTAGCGTCAAACGGCAGTTTGGACAAAATCGCCGTACCGTACTCCCCGCCCTGAAACGGACGGATACGGATAAAATAGCAGTGCGGATAACCTGCTCTCTCTCCAAGTGCAGCCGGCATATCTACACCGGAAGAACGTGCGCAGCCGCGGTCTACCTCTTGTAAACAAACAACATCTGCGCCGCAGGCACGGATACTGTCAGACAATTTGTTCAGATTTTCCTCCGTATAATGCCCATACAGAAAATGAGAAGAACAAATATTATAGGATGCAATCAAAAGTTCCATGGCAATCCTCCTTTTTAAGACACTGCCATTATAACATATTTTTCCGATGCTGTAAACCGCACACATTGCAATTGCTGTTTTTTGTCGCGTTGAACGAAATCGGTATTCTCTTTTTGTCGATGTTACCTAAACCATAGACCTTGCATATTCCCCCATAAAATCAAAAAAGCGCCGACATCTCCCTGCCGCGCTTTTCTAAAAGATTCCCTTTCGTTTTGGCAATCAAAAAGCACGCCCGGAAATCCGGACGTGCCCTTTTGCTTAATGCTTATTCAGCATCTGCGGGTGCAGTTTCTTCTGCGGGCGTCTCCTCAGCGGGAGCTGCCTCTGCGGGCGTCTCTTCTGCAGGAGCCGCCTCTGTTGCAGGAGCTGCTTCTTCTGCTACGGGAGCAGCCTCAACCTTGGTGGAAGCCGCTTCAGCTTTGGGAGCATCCACTCTCATGCGAGGTGCATCATTCTTCGCGCTCTCAACGCTGACATCCGTCAGTCTGACAATTGCCATTTCGGCAGCGTCACCTCTGCGGAAACCGGTTTTGAGAATCTGTGTATAACCACCGTTGACATCCGCATACTTGGGAGCGATTTCGTCAAACAGCTTTTTGACAACCTCTTCTTTGGTAATATAGGCAAGCGCCGCACGGCGGGATGCCAATGTTCCCTTCTTGCCGAGGGTGATCATTTTTTCTGCGATGGAACGGACTTCCTTTGCTCTGGTGAGCGTTGTTTCAATCTGACCGTTCTCAAGCAGCAGGGTGACCATACCGCGCATCATTGCAATTCTGTGCTGGGTCGGTCTGCCGAGTTTTCTGGTTCCGGGCATCTTATTCCCCTCCTTCTCTGCTTTTCAAATACTTGTAATTGCTTCCTTCTCTCACTCTTCCTCATGCTTGAGGTCAAGTCCCAAAGAATGGAGCTTCTGAATAACTTCTTCCAGCGATTTCTTACCGAGGTTCCGGACTTTAATCATATCCTCCTCAGTGCGGTTGATCAAATCTTCTACCGTATCGATGCCTGCACGCTTCAGACAGTTAAAGCTACGCACAGACATGTCAAGGTCCTCAATGGTCATCTCAAGCACCTTTTCCTTCTTGGTTTCCGGTCTTTCTACCATGATCTCTGCCTTCTTTGCTTCATCTGACAAATCCACAAACAAGTTGAGATGCTCGTTGAGAATCTTGGCTCCAAGAGAAACCGCTTCTTTGGCTGTAATGGTCCCGTTTGTAATCACTTCAAGGGTCAGCTTATCGTAATCGGTATTGTTGCCGACACGGGTGCTTTCCACATTGTAACTGACTTTGTAAACGGGCGTATAAATGGAATCTGTATAAATCGTTCCAATGGGTGCCGAAACATTGACGCCCAGCAGTTCATTGTGGATCTGCTTATTGCGCTCCTGAGACACATATCCTCTGCCGTAGTCGAAGGTCAACTCCATATAGAGTCGGTCGTTCTCGCCGACGGTGGCAATGTGCAATTCCGGATTCAGTATCTCCAGTTCAGCGTCTGCCTTGATGTCTCCCGCAGTGACTTCATGCTCACCGACCACATCAATAACGGCGGTCTTGGGTGCCTGCCCGTACATCTTTGCCGTAATTCCCTTGATGTTCAGGACAATTTCCGTCACATCCTCAACAACACCGGGAATTGTGGAAAACTCGTGCGGCACACCGTCAATTTTGATATTGGTCACTGCCACACCGGGCAATGAGCTGAGCAAAACTCTACGCAGGGAGTTTCCAAGTGTGATACCGTATCCACGCTCAAGAGGTTCAACGACAAAAGTTCCGCGTTTGCCGTCTTCCGAAATCTCGACGGTCGTGATATTAGGCTTCTCTATCTCTATCATTCCAAATAAAACCTCCTGTTAATATGATTGAAAGCGAGTAATGGGCTTTCTCCATGATTCCGTGTAAAATCCGAATCAGCCACGGACATTTACGCCGGGATCTCGACAACGGTATTACTTAGAATAAAGTTCGACGATGAGCTGTTCGTTGAAGTCAAAGTCAACGTCCTCTCTTGCGGGCATAGCGACCACTTTTGCGGTGAAGTTAGCGGCATCAACATCCAACCACTTCGGCTTGAATGCAGTTGCAGCAGATTCTGCAAGCGCCTTGAACTTTTCGCTCTCACGGCTGCTTTCCTTGACAGTGATCACATCACCGGGACGCAGGATCACGGAAGGAATATTGGTGTGCTTTCCGTTCAGAAGGAAATGACGGTGGAGAATCAACTGACGCGCTTCTTTGTGGGAAGCCGCAAAGCCCATTCTGTATACCACATTGTCAAAGCGTCTCTCCAGAAGAACGATCAGGTTCTCACCGGTGATACCTTCCTTGCGGTCTGCTTCTTCGTAGTAATTCTTGAACTGCTTCTCAAGAACACCATAGTATCTCTTTGCGGTCTGCTTAGCGCGAAGCTGCATACCGTATTCTCTGATCTTCTTTGCGGCTGCGCCGTGCTGACCGGGTGCTGTGGGTCTGCGGTCAAGTGCGCACTTGCCACTGACGCAACGGTCGCCTTTCAGGAAGAGCTTCTTGCCTTCTCTGCGGCAAAGCTTGCATGAAGGACCTGTATATCTTGCCATAATTCAATTACCTCCTGGGATTCATTAAACGCGACGGCGTTTGGGCGGTCTGCAACCATTATGGGGAATGGGAGTGACGTCACGGATCAATGTGATCTGCAGTCCGACTGTTTCCAGTGCGCGGATGGCGGACTCACGTCCCGAACCGGGTCCCTTTACATAAACTTCAACGGTCTTGAGTCCATGATCGATCGCCAGCTTTGCCGCGGTTTCGGATGCGCTCTGTGCCGCAAAAGGAGTAGACTTTCTGGAGCCCTTGAAGCCGAGTTCACCGGCGGATGCCCATGAAATAGCGTTGCCGTTGACATCGGAAATCGTGATGATTGTATTATTGAAGGTTGCCTGAATATGAACCACGCCTTTTTCGATATTCTTCCTCTCGCGGCGCTTTTTCACAACCTTCTTCGCTGCTACAACTTTAGCCATTGTTCATGCTTCTCCTTTATTTCTTCTTGTTTGCGATGGTCTTCGCAGGACCTTTTCTGGTTCTTGCATTGGTCTTGGTTCTCTGCCCTCTGACCGGCAATCCCTTTCTGTGGCGGATACCGCGGTAGCAGTTAATCTCGATCATTCTCTTGATGTTCAAAGCAACATCACGGCGCAGATCACCTTCCACAGTGTAGGAGTTTTCGATTTCATCACGAAGCTTAGCAATCTCAGCCTCGGTCAGATCCTTCGCTCTCTTATCAGGGTCGATGCCCGTTTTTGCAAGAATATCGTTGGAACTTTTTCTACCGATACCGTAGATATAGGTAAGAGCGATCTCAACGCGTTTGTTGTTGGGAATATCAACACCAGCTATACGTGCCATTCTTTTATCACCTCTCGTTTTGTTCAGAAACTGTCAATTGATCAGCCCTGTCTCTGTTTGTGCTTGGGATTCTCACAGATCACCATGATTTTCCCATGTCTCTTAATGATCTTGCACTTGTCACAGATCTTCTTTACGGACGGTTTAACTTTCATTTTGTTTAACCATACCTTTCTTCAGATTTGTTCGGTTATTTTGTCCGGTAGGTAATACGTCCTTTGTCCAGATCGTACACCGAAACCTCGACCGTTACGTGGTCGCCGGGCAAAATGCGGATATAATTCATACGGATCTTCCCTGAGATATGTGCCACAACAATGTGACCATTGGGAAGTTTCACCTTGAAGGTCGCATTCGGCAATGCCTCAACTACGGTTCCCTCAAATTCGATTACATCATCTTTCGGCAGAATAATCCCTCCTTACTTTGTATGCATGCTACGGTTGCTTAAAATTCAGAAATCAGAATCGATCAATGTCAGGATGATAACACCGTCACTTGTCAGTGCTACGGTATTTTCATAGTGAGCAGACAGCTTTCTGTCAGCCGTTTTCACCGTCCAACCATCCGGCATCTCATCCACCTCTGCGGTTCCGGAATTCACCATCGGCTCGATTGCGATGGTCATTCCGGCGCAAAGGCGGACTCCTCTTCCGGGCGTCCCGTAGTTTGGAACATCCGGCGCCTCGTGCAATGCGTGCCCCACGCCATGACCGATGTACTTTTTCACTGTAGAACAGCCATTTTCACGCACAAGCGTATCAATCGCACTGCCCACATCGCCGATCCGGTTACCCGGAACCAGCTTTTGCACACCGGCAAAGAAGCTGTCGCGTGTAACACGGATCAGCTTCTCAGCCTCCGAGGTAACGCGCCCTACGGGGATGGTTCTTGCACTGTCTCCGTGAAATCCCCCAATGAATGCACCTGTATCGATTTTCACGATATCCCCCTCCCGCAGAATGCGGTGCTTGGATGGAATTCCGTGAATCACTTCTTCATTGATGCTGATACAGGCACTCCCGGGAAATCCATAGAGTCCAAGGAAGGAGGGCTTAGCACCGCATTTTTCAATGTATTCCCGGATTAGATGATCCAGTTCCCAGGTGCTGACTCCCTCGCGGACATGATCACGGGCAAGCAACAGCGCTTCCCCGGTGATCCGTCCCGCTTCCTTCATTGCTTTGATTTGTTCTGCATTTTTCAGTTGTATCATTCGATTTTGATACTCCTAAAGACTTCTCTTACGCTTTGTACTTTTCCAGTGCCCGATAGACAAGAGCGGTGGTATCAGCCACATCATCCTGTCCCTCGACGGTCACAAGAATTCCCTTTGCCGCATAATAATCCTTCAGCGGTTCGGTCTGTGCGTGGTAAGTTTCCAGTCTTTTTGCAACGGTCTCTGCCGCATCATCCGCTCTGACATAAACGGAAGCGCCGCATTTGTCACATACACCTTCCTGCTTCGGGGGGTTGTACTCCACATGATAGGATGCACCGCAGGAGCAGACCCGGCGTCCACTCATACGGCTGACGATTGCTTCGTCCGGCACCTCAATGTTAAGCACACAGTCGATTCTGACGCCCATCGCATCCAACGCCTCAGCCTGAGGAATGGAACGGGGAAAACCGTCAAGAATAAAACCGTTTTTGCAGGAATCTGTCGAAAGATAATCCTTGATGATACCGATGACAACGGCGTCAGGCACCAGTTGACCGGCATCGATATAACTCTTTGCCGATTTTCCAAGCTCTGTCCCCGCCTTGATTGCACCCCGGAGAATATCTCCGGTTGCAATAGCAGGAATGCCGTATTTTTCTGAAATCTTCGCGGATTGGGTACCTTTACCCGCACCGGGAGCGCCCAATAAAATTAAATTCATCTTTTTCCTCCGGCTTGTTCGGTCGTAGTAGGATCAATCAAGGAATCCCTTATAGTTACGCAGGGACATCTGCGCATCCAAGGAGCGCGTGGTTTCAATAACAACACCGGTAATAATCAACAACGAAGAGCCGGCAAATGCAAGTTCGCTCACCAAGCTGTTGCGGGTATACTCAATGATGTTAGGAGTGGTCGTATTAGCAAACAACATGTAGATCGCGTTTGCTGCCATCGGCAAAGTGGAAACCAGGCAAAGGAACACTGCGCCGATAAAGGTTACTCTGTTCAGCACCTTCTTGATAAAATCAATTGTCGGTCTTCCAGGACGAATGCCAGGAATGGCACCGCCGTTGTTCTTGATATTATTCGCCACTTCAACAGGGTTGAAGGAGATCATAATATAGAAGTAGGAGAACGCCACAAGAAGGACACCGCTGATAATGATATAAGACGCATGGGTCTGATTGAAAGCATTCGTTACATTGGTCCAGAACTTTCCTGAGAAAATACCGCCCAACATACTGGGGATGTTTACAATCGAGCTTGCAAAGATGATCGGCATAACGCCAGCCATATTCATCTTCAGGGGCAGGTTTGAAGACTGACCGCCATACATCTTACGTCCGACTGTACGCTTTGCATACTGAATCGGAATTCTTCTCTCGGAATTGGTAAACCAAATCACGAAATAGAAAACGGCAATTACAACTGCAAGGAACAGCAGAATACCGAGGATGCCCAACACGATATGAACCGGATTATCCGTCCACACCGCAGTCTGTGCACTCATGGATGCGTTTTCGTTGCTCGGCTTCTTCAATGCTACCGTAATCAGTTCCTGAATCTGGGAAGGAATTCTTGCAACGATGTTTGCAAACAGGATGATGGAGATACCGTTACCGATACCAAACTCATCAATCCGTTCTGCAATCCACATAATCAATGCGGCACCGGCGCAGAAGCAAGCAATAATAACAATCATCTGGAACCAGCCTTCGCCTGTCAGGTTCTTGTTGGAATCCACAGAAACACTCAAAGCACCATACTGAACGCGCAGCAATCTTGCATAACCGATTGCGGTGACAAGTGACAGCACAACCGTAATGATACGGGTGATCATAGAGATCTTCTTTTTGCCTGCCTCTCCCTCCTTTGCCAACCGTTCGAGAGGCGGAATGGCAATGGTCAGAAGCTGGACAACAATGGATGCGGTAATATAGGGGGATACGGAAAGAGCAAACAGGGTTGCTTTTCCGAATGCATCACCTGACATGATGTTCAGGTAGGTAAAGGCGGCATTCGTACCTGCCTGGCTGAGACTATCCGCAAATGCGGAAGTCACCCACGGCACGGGAATGCAGGCGCCCAGACGGTAAAGAACAATGGCAAGGACGGTGAATAAGAGCTTCTTACGAAGGTCGGGGATCTTCCAAGCATTTTTAAACGTCTGAAACATCCTTTATCCCTCCTCGGCCTGTCCACCTGCCGCCGTGATCTTTTCCTTAGCAGTTGCTGAAAAGACTGCCGCTTTAACAGTTAATTTTTTTGTGAATTCGCCGCCGCCCAGAACTTTCAGACCGTTCTTAGCATGCGTTCTCACAACACCGGCAGCAACCAACAGATCGAGATCGACAACAGTGCCGTCCTCAAACTGCTCCAGTCTGCCCAAATTGATGACATTGTACTCCTTCGCAAAGCGGTTGTTGAAGCCTCTCTTCGGGAGCTTTCTGTACAGGGGGAGCTGACCGCCTTCAAATCCGAGACGGACACCGCCGCCGGAACGAGCGTTCTGACCTTTGTGTCCCTTACCGGCAGTCTTGCCGTTACCGGATGCGGGGCCTCTGCCCTTTCTATACACTTTTTTTGTGGAACCCTCGGCAGGTGCGAGATTACTGAGATTCTTTACTTCCATTTCACTCTGCCTCCTTGTTATTCATTTACATCTTCTACAGCCACAAGGTGGCAGAGAACCTTGACTTTACCTGCAAGCACTGCATCGTCTGCCATCGGAACGGTTCTGTCACCGACCTTCTTCAGACCAAGAGATGCTGCAGTTGCCTTCTGGTTGGGCTTCGCGGCAATCAGACTCTTTTTCAGAATTACAACTTTCATGTCGCTACCTCCTTAACCAAGAACCTTTTCGACGGGAATGTCACGGACCTTTGCAACTTCCTCTGCGGTGCGCAGCGACTTCAAGCCTTCCATTGTTGCTTTGACAACATTGGTCGGGTTGTTGGAGCGCAGGCACTTCGCACGGATATTCTTAATACCCGCAAGTTGCAGAACCATTCTGACTTTACCGCCGGCGATGATACCGGTACCTTGTGCAGCGGGCTTGAGCAGCACCTTGCCTGCACCGAACACGCCCATCACCTCGTGCGGGATGGTGGTATCCTTCAAAGATACCTCGATCATATTCTTCTTTGCATCTTCAATACCCTTGCGAATTGCTTCAAGTACTTCAGATGCCTTACCAAGTCCTACGCCGACATGGCCGTTATAGTCACCGACAACCATAATTGCGGCAAAACGGGCAACACGACCACCCTTGACGGTCTTGGAAACACGGTTCAGCGCAACGAGCTGTTCTGTCAGCTCCAGTTCGCTGGGATTAAATTTCTGTGCCATTACTGGTATTCCTCCTGAATTTGTTCTTTGCAGAACAGTGTACAAACCGGACTCAGAACTTCAGGCCGCCCTCGCGAGCGCCTTCAGCCAGTTCCGATACACGTCCGTGATAGAGATAACCGGCTCTGTCGAAAACAACCTCGGAAATCCCCATGGCAAGTGCCTTTTCGGCAAGTGCCTTTCCAATCTTCTTTGCAGCCTCTTTGTTGCCGCCATTACCTTCAAAGCCGTTGCCGTAGGTAGAAGCGGAAGCAAGGGTTACGCCTTTTTCGTCATCAATGATCTGGGCGCTGATGTTGGCGTTGGAACGGTAAACGACCAAACGCGGACGGGCAGCGGTACCGGAGATTTTTCCTCTGACTCTCTTATGTCTCTTAAGACGAGCCAGATTCTTATTCTTTTTCGAAACCATACTATTCCACTCCTTTCAATTATTTGGTAGATTTCTTGATTGCCTTACGGCGAACAGTCTCGTCAATATAACGAACACCCTTGCCGTGATAGGGTTCCGGCGACTTCTGTGCACGGAGAACAGCCGCAGCCTGACCGACCGCCTGCTTATCAATACCCTTGACAACAACAATCAGACCGGCGTTGATCTTTTCTTTCACCATCTGATCAATGCCCTCTTTTTTGATGGTAGCGTCATCCGGCACTTCGTAGGTTACCTGATCGTTGTCGCGGAAAATATACTTTTTCTGCGGCTGACCATTGGGAGTCAGGGAGTAGCCAAGGAAAAGCTGAAGATCCTTTCCCTGCTTTACAGCCTTATAGCCGACACCGACGATCATCAGAATCTTTTTGTAACCCTCGGTGACACCGGTAATCATATTGTGAATGAGCACGCGGGTCAGACCATGCATGCTGTGTGCGCGGCTGTTGATCTTTCTCGCATTCTTGCCGGTTGCTTCCTTGCAGGAAACATGGACGTGACCATCCTCAACGGTAATATGAACGCAGTTCTCGAACTTTCTTTCCAGGGTGCCGAGCTTGCCCTTTACAGTGACGACATTATCCTCGGTGACCGTAACAGTAACACCGGTAGGAATTGCGACAGGCATTTTTCCGATTCTTGACATTTTTCTACCTCCCGCTCATTACCACACAAACGCGATGACTTCGCCGCCGACCTTGTTGGCGCGAGCCTTCTTGTCTGTCATGATTCCTTTGGATGTGGAAACGATGGCGATACCCAGACCGTTCATGACCTTGGGCATCTTCTCGTAGCTTGCGTAAATCCGCAAACCGGGTTTGGACACACGGCGCAGACCGTGAATCACCTTCTGCTTGTTGGCAAGATACTTCAGGGTCACACGGATGGTTCCCTGCTTTCCGTCATCAATGACGGTATAGTTCTTGACATAGCCCTCTTCCACCAGGATATCTGCGATGGCTTTCTTCATGTTGGATGCCGGAATGTCCACGGTCGCATGCTTTGCATTGCTTGCGTTTCTGATTCTTGTGAGCATATCGGCAATCACATCTGACATTTGCATTTTTCTTTCCTCCTATGCAAGTATTGTTTCTTGCTGCCGTTTTCGCGGCGGCTTGCCGGCGGTTAAGCAATCACTGCTTCCTTCCGGCAGTTGGGGGTCAAACATTTATCTTTCGGTAATTGTTTGTTTTGGGACGGAGGTTTCCCGGTAAATAAATTACCAGGAAGCCTTCTTGACGCCGGGGATTTCTCCCTTGTACGCCAGATTACGGAAGCAGATACGGCAGATACCGAACTTACGCAAATATGCGTGAGGGCGGCCGCAGATCTTGCATCTGTTGTAGCGGCGGGTGCTGAACTTGGGCTCAGCCTGCTGCTTGAGAATCATTGATTTCTTTGCCATTTTCCGTTTCCTCCCGATCAGTCTTTTGCGAAGGGAGCGCCCATCATGCGGATCAGCTCTCTTGCTTCGTCATCTGTCCGCGCGGTTGTCACGAAGCAGATGTCCATACCGCGAATCTTCTCAACCTTGTCAAATTCGATTTCCGGGAAGATCAGCTGTTCTTTCAAGCCCAGGGAGTAGTTACCTCTGCCGTCAAACGCGTTGGGGTTGATTCCTTTAAAGTCACGGACACGGGGCAGAGCGAAGTTGAAGAGTTTATCAACAAACTCATACATTCTGTCGCCGCGCAGTGTCACCTTGGCACCGATCTTCATTCCCTCACGGAGCTTGAAGTTCGCAACGGACTTTCTTGCGGTGGTGGGAACAGCCTTCTGACCGGAAATCAGAGCCAAATCACGCATGATGGCGTCAATGACCTTGGAATTTTCCTTCGCATCGCCGGCACCAATGTTGATTACAACCTTGTCCAGCTTCGGAATCTGCATCGGGCTCTTGTAAGCGTATTTCTTATTGAGTGCAGGCGCAATCTCAGCCTTGTAATAATCTCTTAATCTTGCCATGATCAGCACCCTCCTCAGTCAAATTTGTGTCCGCACGGCTTGCCGTCCTTGGAACCGGAGCAAACGCGGATCTTCTTATCGCCGTTCATAACCACATGCGTGCGCACGCCCTTCTTGCAATCGGGGCAGTACAGAGCAACCTTGGATGCATAAATAGCACCTTCAGCGTCCACAATACCGCCGGTCTCGCCTTCTCTGCGGGGCTTAACGTGCTTGTGAATGATATGAACGCCCTTGACAATGACCTTACCCTCCTTGGGGGAAGTTGCGATGACTTCGCCCTTGACGCCGGCATCATCACCGGACAGGACGACAACGGTATCGCCTTTCTTAATATGCAAATTATTCATGTGCGACACCTCCTCAAATCACTTCAGGAGCCAGAGAAAGGATCTTGAGGAAGCCTTCCTGCTTGGCATCACGAAGTTCTCTTGCAATCGGCCCGAATACACGGGTTCCACGCGGGGTCTTGTCTTCCTTGATGATAACGGCGGCATTTTCATCAAACTTGATGTAAGAACCGTCAGCACGCTTTGCACCATGCACACTCCGGACAACCACAGCTTTGACGACTTCGCCTTTTTTCACAACACCGCCGGGAGCAGCCTTCTTGACTGCACAGACGATGATATCACCGATGTTTGCGTATCTGCGGCCCGTTCCGCCCAGAACGCGGATGCACATCAGCTGTTTTGCACCCGTATTATCGGCAACATTCAATAATGTTTGCTGTTGAATCATTTTTTCCTCCTACTGTTTCAATACGCTACGACGTATCTACTATTCGAAAAAATTATTTTGCCTTCTCGATGATTTCGACAACGCGCCATCTCTTTGTCTTGGACAGCGGTCTTGTCTCCATGATCTTTACCTTGTCTCCGATGCCGCAGGACAGCTCGTCATGCGCATGGAGCTTCAAGGTGCGCTTGATGATCTTACCGTAGATCGGGTGCTTGACGTTATCCTCAATTGCAACCACCACGGTCTTCTGCATCTTATCGCTGACAACCATGCCGACTCTTGTTTTCCTGAGTGTTCTTTCTTCTGTCATGACTGTCATCCTCCTCATTCTGCGCTCTTCTCACGAAGAACGGTCATTACGCGTGCAATGTCATGCTTGACTTCATTGATCTTATGCGGATTGTCAAGCTGATTGATTGCATGCTGGAAACGGAGGTTAAACAATTCGGTCTTGAGCTCTTTGAGCTTCGCATTCAGTTCTTCAACCGTCATGCTTTTCATTTCTTTTGCTTTCATGACTGCTTAACCCTCCTGTTCCTCTTTGTAAATGAACTTTGTCTTGATAGGCAGCTTGTGACCAGCAAGACGCATTGCTTCTCTTGCAACTTCAAGATCAACACCGTCCATCTCGAACATAATTCTGCCCGGCTTCACCACGGCAACCCAGTACTCCGGAGAACCTTTACCGGAACCCATTCGGGTGTCGGCAGGCTTTTCGGTGATCGGCTTGTCAGGGAAAATCTTTGTCCAGACCTGACCGCCACGCTTGGTGTAACGGGTCATAGCGATACGAGCCGCCTCGATCTGGTTGCTGGTAATCCATGCAGGCTCCAGCGCAACAATTCCGTATTTTCCGTTAGAAAGCACATTGCCGCGGGTTGCTTTACCCTTCATACGGCCGCGCTGTACACGACGGAATTTTACTCTCTTAGGCATTAACATGATTACTTCGCGCCTCCTTCTCTGGGAGTTCTGTCCGTTCTCGGCGGTCTTGCATCATTGTTGCGGGGACCTGCCGGACGACGGTTGTCACCATAGGGTCTGCGCTCGCCGTTTCCGCGCGGTGCGCCACCGTCTCTGCGGGGTGCGCCGTCTCTGCGCTGACCGTGGCGGCGGTC